>JBAVPP010000182.1:0-14812 GCA_049693175.1 Gallionella sp.
GCTTATAAGAACGCTGTGCCAATTCGAACGGTGTCACAACTTGTGCGGCATGTATCAATCGATAATAATTCTGCGCGGTTAGCAAATATCACTTACCCTTCGCTAGGATTTGTTTTAGATTATCCGCACGGTGTTTCACACCATCTGTTTTTGTTAACGTTATGTCAGGGGAAATAATGTCCAAGCCAAATATGAATTGGGCCGCTATTGATGCGGATCCACGTTTTCAAGCCTTGCACCGCAAGAAAACTCTGTTCCTGTGGGGGCTGATGATTTTTTCTACGGTTTACTATTTCATGCTGCCCATAGGCGCGGCGTACTTTCAAGACTTGTTCAAAGTCAAAGTATGGGGCGTGGTAAACATTGGGATTTTGTTCGCCTTGTCGGAGTTTGTTGTGGCTTGGTTGATTGCATTTGCCTATTCGAAAAAAGCCAATGCCGAGTTTGATGCCATGGCGCAAGAAATCATCAACGACGCACATAAGTTGGGAGCATAAGATGACTAAATCCTTCAAAATTTTCGCCGGGATTTCTCTCGCGCTATTGGCAAGCAACTCGGCTCATGCGGCGGGTGGCGTGGTGGCGGATGAATTCAAACTGATGACGTTTGGTGTGTTCGCGGTGATTATCGCCATCACTATGGCAATCACAGTATGGGCTTCGAAAACCACACACAGCACCTCCGAGTTTTATGCGGCGGGACGCTCGGTCAGCGGTATTCAAAACGGTTGGGCAATCGCCGGTGACTATTTGTCTGCCGCGTCTTTCCTTGGTATCGCGGGTTTGATTTCCTTGTACGGCTACGATGGTTTCATGTATTCGGTGGGCTGGCTGGTGGCTTACATCACCGTGCTGCTGGTGATCGCCGAGCCTTGCCGCAACATCGGCAAATACACCATGGGTGATATCTTGTCATTCCGTAACGACCCGAAAAAAACCAAAACGGTGGCGGCACTTTCGACCATCACGGTTTCCACTTTTTACCTGACCGCACAAATGGTCGGTGGTGGCGTGTTGATTAAAACACTGATCGGTATCGATTACGAAATTTCCGTCATCGGTGTGGGTATTTTGATGCTGGCTTATGTGGTGTTCGGCGGCATGAAGGCAACCACTTGGGTGCAAATCACCAAGGCGGTGTTGTTGGTCATCGCATCGATTATTTTGGTGACGATGGTTTGGGCTCCTTACGGTTTTAGTCTGCCGTCTTATTTACAAGCGGTGGTGGGCGACAGCAAAGTTCAAGCACAAGTTGCAAAATTATTGGGCGGTGCCGCAGCGACCATGACTCCGGAAGAATTGGGTCAGCGTTTCCTGGAGCCCGGCCTGTTTTTGAAAAACCCGTTTGACCAGATTTCACTTGGTCTGGCATTGGTGTTGGGTACGGCCGGTATGCCACATATCTTGATGCGTTTTTTCACTGTTCCAACGGCACAAGCGGCACGCACTTCGGTCATCTGGGCGATGGCCATCATCGGCGGATTCTATGTGCTGACCTTGTTCTTGGGTACGGGCGCGGCAATGTTGGTTGGTCCGGCAAGAATTGTTGCGGTGGATGCGGGCGGCAACATGGCCGGACCGTTGTTGGCGCAATATTTGGGTGGCGGTGCGAATTCGGTGTTGGGTAACTTCTTCCTCGCGTTTGTCGCTGCCGTGGCGTTTGCAACCATAGTCGCAGTGGTCGCCGGATTGGTATTGGCAGCCGCTTCCGCAATGGCGCATGACATTTATGTCGGCGTGATTCGCGGCGACAATGCCACACCCCAAGAGCAGGTGGTTGCGGCACGTGTGTCTTCTGTCATCGTCGGCATCATCGCAATCACGGTAGGTATTCTGGCGAAAGGTCAAAACGTGGCGCACCTTGTGGCACTCGCGTTTGCGGTTGCCGCCTCGTCCAATCTACCCGCTGTTTTTCTGACGCTGTATTGGAAAAAGTGCAACACCACCGGCATCATCTTGGGCATGATTGTGGGTTCTTTGACCGCGATAGGCTTGGTGATGATTTCGCCTAACATGACCTATCCTCAAGCGATTACCAAGGCAGCCAATAAAGTGTTGAATGGTGAACCCGCCACACCGGCAAAAGATGCGGTTGCCGCGCAAGAACGCAGCAGCATCCTATGCGAGCTGTTTGCGATGGATGGCTGCAAACTTGCCGCGCCTGCAAAACCTGCCGAACCGGCTAAAGATGCAAAACCGGGTACGCGTGAAAAACTGGTGACACTGCAAGCCAAGCTGGATGCCAGCACTGACGAAGCTGAAAAAGCCAAAGTGAAAGAGGAAATCGGCAAGGTACAAAAAGCGCAAGAAAAAGCTGAAGCCGATCTGAAGAAATTTGAAGGCCAAACTACCAGTATCATGGGTTTGGACAAACCTTATTTCCTGCTGAAAAATCCCGGTCTAATTTCGATTCCTTTGGGATTCATGTTGGTTATACTCGGCTCATTATTCACGCGTGATAAGCGTGCCGAAGACATGTGGGATGAGCTGTATGTACGCCAAAATACCGGCATCAATGCGGAAGCGGCAAGCGCACACTAAATCTCGCAACACAGTTTAGCCCCCTGCCTCTGAAAGAAATTTCAGGGGCTTTTTATTTGCGGCATACTTGCTTAAACGATGGCCTTGTTATCCAATCACAAACCACCAAATCGGAACGGGCTCGCCATGCGTTGGATAGAAGTTTTTAGCAGACACAAACCCAAACTTAACGACCATCAAAAGGCGCGTTTGCAATCCTGGCAAGCACTGCCTCGCGCGCAAACTCCGGCGGAATTAGATCGTGCGCGATTCGTGGTCATTGATGTCGAGACCAGCGGTCTTAATCTACTCAAGGACAATCTCATCGCAATTGGTGCGGTCGCTGTAGTGAATGGCAAGCTAGACATGGAAGACAGCTTTGAGATGGTCTTGCAGCAATCCCATATCAGCAGCAAGCAAAACATTCTGGTACACGGCATCACAGGCGTTACGCAAGTTGCAGGACAAGTGCCTGGCGAGGTATTGCTGGCATTTTTAGAATATCTTCAGAAAGACCCGCTGGTCGCGTTCCATGTCACTTTCGACGAGACGATGTTATCGCGTGCCATCAAACAGTATCTGGGATTTAGCTTCAAGCATGACTGGCTGGATTTGGCTTACGTCGCGCCCGGACTGTACCCGGAATTAAGTCAACGTTTGCGGGCATTGGATGACTGGCTGGGTTACTTTCAAATCCAAAACTATGCCCGGCATAACGCGTTGGCAGACGCGGTCAGCACCGCACAATTATTGATGGTCGTAAGCAAGTTCGCGGCGCAAAAAAATATCGCCGATTATCAGGCTTTGCGCTGCGTTGAGAAATCGCAGCGTTGGGTGGAAGGACGGTAAAAAATTGTGCAGGGATAACTATTGTTTTCAGTTGGCTCACTCATCAGCAGACACGCAGCCGGATTAAACCATACACGTGACAGGCTTTTGCTTTACATTCAAACAAGTGTTTGATACGCTTGTTTCGCGGTTTGAAATTCAAAATATTTGCGCAATACAAAATTTTTAGGAGAGCACATTATGGTTAAAGTCGTTGTGGTTTATCACAGTGGTTACGGGCACACCGCCAAACAAGCCGAAGCCGTCGCGAACGGCGCGGGCGCGACATTGATTGCGATCAACGCCGAAGGCAATATCAGCGAAACGGATTGGGCGACGCTTGCGACCGCAGATGCCATCATCATGGGTTCTCCGACCTATATGGGCAGCGTGAGTTGGCAGTTCAAAAAATTTGCCGACGCAACTTCCAAGCCTTGGTTCACGCAAAAATGGAAAAACAAAATCGCGGCGGGTTTCACCAATTCCGCCAGCATGAACGGCGATAAACTTTCCACGCTGCATTACTTGTTCACGCTGGCGATGCAACACAGCATGATCTGGGTGGGCACAGGGTTGATGCCGTCCAACAGCAAAACCGCAAAACGTGATGATGTGAATTATCTGGCATCGTTCAGCGGCGCGATGATGCAATCTCCTTCCGATGCCAGCCCCGATGAAGTTCACGCTGGCGACTTGGAGACCGCGCGTTTGTTTGGTTTGCGAGTGAAAGAAGTTACCCGGCAATTCGCCGCTGGTAACCAATAATTAGCCTTCCTCGCCACGCGCGAGGTTCAAATTTTCAGGACGTAGCCTATATGAAAACCCCGAAACTATCTCCCGCGTTGATATTGATCGCCGTGTTGTCCGCTTGCGGCGAAAAACCCGCCGCCTCTCCCGCTGCCGCAGGAGGAATGCCACCGCCACCCGAAGTCGAGGTGGTTGTTGTCGGTAGCGGAAGTGCCACGCTGACGCAAGATTTGCCGGGACGACTGCAAGCCTATCGCACCGGGCAAGTGCGGGCGCGTGTCGAGGGTGTGATCGAACGGCGTTTATTCAAAGAAGGCAGTGACGTGAAAGCGGGAGAGTCGCTATTCAAAATTGACGGCGGTATTTATCGCTCCACACGCGATGCGGCGCGTGCCGATTTGGATGCGGCATTGCTGGTGCTGGAGCGCGATAAACCGTTGCTGGAGATTAAAGCAATCAGCCAGCAAGATTTTGATCTGGCCAAAGCCAAAGCCAAACAAGCGCAAGCGGCAATGGTGCGTGCCGAGGAAGATATGTCTTACGCGTTGGTTCCCGCGCCCATCAGCGGACACATCGGTCGCACACTGGTGACCGAAGGCGCGTATGTCACCAAAACCGAGGCGAATCCGTTGGCAGTGGTCGAACAAATCGATCCTATTTACGCGAATTTCAGCCAGCCCAGCGGCGATTTATTGCGTTTGCAGCAAGCGGTTAAGTCAGGCAAATTGAAGCAAAGTGATTCGGCGAAAGTGGAAATGATATTGGAGGATGGCAGTGTATATGCCGAACCCGGAAAAATATTTTTCAAAGACATGGCGATAGATTCCAGCACCGGTGCGGTGGCGATGCGCGCAGAATTTGCCAACCACAAACATGAACTATTACCGGGACAATTCGTGCGTATCCGTTTTCCGCAAGCGGTGGCGGAAAATAGTCTGCTGGTGCCGCAACGCGCGGTGCAATCAAATACGCAAGGTCAGTTCGTGATGGTGGTCGGCGCGGACAATAAACTTGTGCCCACACCGGTTAAAACCGGCAGCATGGCCGGCACGGATTTCATTATCACGGAAGGTTTGAAAGGTGGCGAACAAGTGGTGGTGAACGGTCTGCAAAAAGCCCGCCCCGGCAGTGTTGTTAAGCCTGTGCCATTGGGTGCTGCTGCACCCGTCGCCACCGCTGTCAATAACGATAAGAAATAGAGCCCATTATGTTTGCTAAATTTTTTATTGACCGCCCGATTTTTGCCTGGGTTATCGCGCTGATTATTTTGTTGGGTGGTGCGCTGGCGTTGAAAAATCTGCCCGTCGCGCAATACCCTTCGGTCGCGCCACCCGCGCTGTCTATCGCTATCACTTATCCCGGCGCGTCGGCGCAAGTTGTGGAAGATACCGCCGTGGCTTTGCTCGAACAGGAGATGAACGGCATCGAGCATTTGCTGTATATGGAATCCGCTTCCGAATTGGGCAACGGTTCGGTCACGCTGACATTTGAAGCGGGTACGAATCTAGATCTGGCCTCGGTGGAAGCGCAGAACCGTATCAAACGCGTTGAGGCACGTTTGCCGGAAGATGTGCGCCGCCTCGGTGTGACCGTGACCAAAACCGCGCGCAATTATGTAATGTTCGTCGCGCTATTTTCGCCGGATAAAAGTCTGGATGATGTCGCACTCGGCAGCTATACCACCGCCACGGTGATCGACAGTTTGCGGCGTGTACCGGGTGTCGGCGAAGCGTTGTTGTTCGGCACGGAATACTCGATGCGGATATGGGTAAACAACGACAAACTGGCGCATTACAAACTGTCACCCGCCGATGTCGCGGCGGCGGTGCGTGCGCAAAACGCGGAATTAGCGACGGGCGAATTGGGTCAAGTGCCCGCCATGCCCGGTCAGCAAACCAACGCGATTATTGTCACCAAAGGTCGCTTGAGTACGCCGGAAGAATTCGGCAACGTCATCGTGCGCAGCAACCCGGACGGCTCATCGTTGCGTGTTAAAGATGTGGCGCGTGTGGAACTCGGCGCGCAGGATTACACCCGCAGTGCGCGCATAGATGGACAGCCCACAGCGGCGGTGGCAATCCGTTTGTCACCGGGTGCGAACGCGCTGAGTACGGTGCGCGATGTCAAAGCCAAAATGACCGAGCTGGCAAAATTTTTTCCCAAGGGCGTGAACTGGGTCGTGCCATATGATACTTCGCAATTCATCGACATTTCCATCAAAGAAGTATTGAAAAGTTTAGCCATCGCGCTGCTGCTGGTGGTACTGGTGATGTATGTGTTTTTGGAAAATTGGCGCGCCACATTGATACCCGCCATCGTCATTCCGATTGCGTTGACTGGCGCATTAGTTGGCTTATATCTACTGGGTTATTCCATCAATGTGCTGACGCTGTTCGCGATGGTGCTGGCGATTGGTATTGTGGTGGACGATGCCATCGTGGTGGTGGAAAACGTCGAGCGCATCATGTCTACCGAAGGCTTGTCGCCGCGTGACGCGACGCGCAAAGCGATGGATCAAATCGTCGGCGCGATTATCGCTATTACGCTGGTGCTGATGGCGGTGTTTATTCCCATGGCGTTCTTCCCCGGCTCGACCGGCGCGATTTATCGCCAGTTCGCCGTGACCTTGGTATTGACCATGATGTTCTCGGCGTTGATGGCGTTGACACTCACGCCCGCGCTATGCGCGACCTTGCTTAAACACGAGCCGGGTAAAGAATTGCAGTCAAGGCGCGGCTTCTTCGGTTGGTTCAATCGCTTGTTTACCAGAACCACAAATGGCTACGTTAGCACCATCTCCAAAGTCACGCGCAAGACTTCGCGCTATTTGCTGGTGTATGTGGTGATATTCGCGACGATGGGTTGGCTGTTCACCAAATTACCGGGTAGTTTTTTGCCGGAAGAAGATCAAGGCTATTTTTTCAGCATCATCCAATTGCCGCCGGGCGCATCGAAAGAACGCACGCTGGAAGTGCTGGGACAAGTGGAGCAATATTTCCTCAAACAGCCTGAAGTGGAACACGTGGTCGGCGTGGCGGGATTCTCATTTTTCGGACGCGGACAAAACGTGGGGCTGACCTTCGTGCGTCTCAAAAATTGGGACACGCGAACCTCTGCCGATAGCAGCTCAACCGCCTTGGTGCGCAAGGCGAACATGGCCTTGTTCCGCATCAAACAGGCGATGATATTTGTTATCAATCCGCCGTCGATACCGGAGTTGGCGGCGGCGGGCGGCTTCGATTTCCGCTTGCAAGATCGGGGTGGATTGGGGCGTGAAAAATTATTGGAAGCGCGCAACATGGCACTGGGCTTAGCCTCGCAAAATCCGGTGCTGGCGGGGGTGCGCCCCGAAGGTCAGGAGGCCGGACCGCAATTGATGCTGGACATTGATCGCGTCAAAGCGGAAGCCTTAGGCGTGTCCATCGCCGACTTGAATGACACGCTGCAATCCATGTTGGGCGTGGCATACATCAACGACTTCACGCGCGAAGGTCGTATCTTGCGCGTGCAAATGCAAGCCGAAGCGAATCTGCGTAGCGACCCGCGTGATGTGTTGAAATTATTTGTGCGCAACAACAAAGGCGAGATGGTGTCTTTGTCGGAGTTGGTCACGCCACGCTGGACATCCGGTTCGCCAAAATTGGATCGCTATAACGGTCTGCCTTCGATGAAACTTTCCGGCGGTCCCGCGCCCGGTCGCAGCACCGGCGAAGCGGTGGCTGCCATGGCGGAAATCGCGCAAAAATTACCGCCCGGCATAGGCTACGAGTGGTCGAGCACCTCGTTCGAGGAGCGCATGTCCGGCGACCAAGCTCCGCTACTTTTTGCCGTGTCGCTATTTGTGGTGTTCTTGTGTTTGTCGGCGTTATTCGAAAGCTGGTCGATTCCATTCGCGGTGTTATTAGTCGTGCCACTGGGGGTGTTCGGTGCGGTGCTGGCGGTGACTTTACGCGGCTTACCCGACGATGTGTATTTCAAAGTTGGCTTGATTGCCATCATCGGTTTATCGTCCAAAAACGCGATTCTGATTATTGAATTCGCGCGCAAATTACAGGACGAGGGTATGAGCTTGCTCGATGCGATTTTGGAAGCATGCCGCTTGCGTTTCCGACCCATCTTGATGACTTCATTCGCCTTCATCGTTGGTGTCTTGCCGCTGGTCATTTCCACCGGCGCGGGTGCGCAAAGCCGTCATGCAATCGGCACAGGCGTGATGGGCGGTATGCTTGCCGCGACGCTGCTGGCAGTGTTCCTCGTGCCGGTATTCTTTGTCGTGGTAAGAAAAATATTCCCCGGCCATGCCCGCACGCACAAGGAGGAAGCTCGCCATGAGTAAAAAATATATATCCACAGATTATGCGGATGAACGCAGATTGTTTGCACCCAAGAAATTTTTAATCGGTGCGAACCTGCGGATGAACGTCTTATGTGGCTCGGTGTTGTTTGCGAGTCTATCGGCGTGTTCTATGCAGCCGACTTACGAGCGACCTGTTTTGCCAGTTGCCGCAGCATGGTCGGCAAATGCCACAGGCGCACGTTCGGTTGCCGACACCGACATCGCGCATTATTTTCCCGATGCGCGTTTACAAAAACTGATCGCGGTCGCACTGGAAAATAACCGCGACTTGCGCATCGCCACCGCGCGTATCGCCGAAGCCCAGGCACAGTACGGTATACAGCGCGCGAACCAGTTGCCGACAGTCGCGTTGAATGCCAACCGCACCGCTTCGCTGACTCCCGCCAGTGCCTCATTTTTTGGTAATGCTTACCACATATCACAAGACAACTTGAATGTCGGCGTGGTGTCTTATGAGTTGGATTTTTGGGGGAGAGTAAGTAGTTTAACTAGCTCTGCAAAGGCGAGTTATCTGGCGACAGAAGAAGCGCAACGCGCCTTCCGGCTGTCGCTCATCAACGATGTGGCGAACGCCTATTTGTCGGTGCAGGAACTGCGTGAACGCACCGATCTCACCGTCGCCACTTTGAACGGTCGTGGCGAAGTGCGCGACATGGTGGCGAAGCGCAATGCTTTGGGCGCGGCGAGTGAATTGGATAATTTGCAAGCGGAAGGCGCATATCAATCGGCGTTGGCGGACCGCGCGAATTTGGAGCAACAACTGGTCGCCGCGCAAAATCTGCTGGATACGCTGGTTGGAAAATCCGTTGCGTCATTGACCGATCTGCCCGCCGGAAAAACTCTTGCGGAACAAGGCATACAGCCTGACCTCATCGCCGCTCTGCCCGCCGATGTGTTGTTGCAACGTCCCGATGTGCTGGCGGCAGAGCAAAGATTGATTGCCGCAAACGCCAATATTGGCGCGGCACGCGCGGCGTTCTTTCCGAACATCAGCCTAACCGGCAATGCCGGAACGGCAAGCAATGATTTGGCCGGATTGTTTAAGTCGGGGAACAAGGCCTGGAGTTTTCAACCGCAGCTTTACTTGCCCTTGTTCGATGCCGGAAGAAATTCCGCCAATTTGGATTTGGCGCAAGCGCGCAAAATTATCGCGGTGGCAGACTATGAAAAAACCGTCCAACAGGCGTTTCGTGAAGTTGCCGATTTGCTGAGCGCGCGCGACAAATTGGCCGAACAATTGGCTGCGCAGACCAGCAATGCGCAGATGCAAACGCAACGTCTGAAATTGGTCGATGCGCGTTATCAGGCGGGCGTGTCCAACTATCTTGAAGTGCTGGACGCGCAGCGCGATTCGTATGCCGCCGAGCAGGGCGCGTTGCAGGTTCGCCGTGCGTGGCTCACTGCCGCAACGCAACTTTACAAAGCACTGGCCGACGAGTCTGCCGCCGATATGAAAGTTGCGGAAACAAAATGATGACCGAGACAGATTGCAAGGACACAAGAGAGCGGTTGATCAACGCCGCGCGCGTGGTGTTTTCGCAACATGGTTTTCAAGGCGCGACGGTACGAGAAATTTGCCGCCTTGCCGAGGCGAATGTCGCGGCTGTGAATTATCATTTTGGCGGCAAAGACGGTTTGCTCGCCGAAGCCCTGAATTTCGCGCCGCTCAAGGCATTGCAGCTTGAAAATGCAACGGCGGATAATTGCCCGAAGATGCGTTTGCAGTTGTTCATACGCGGATTTATGTTGATGTTGCTGGATGAAAAAAATGCCTCGTTGCAATGCCAGATTATGGCGCGTGAATTGGCTGATCCTACTCCGGCATTGGATCAAATTGTGCGCGATGCGGTCGTGCCGTTGCATGAATTCTTGGGTAAATTAGTGCGCGAGATCGGCGGAAAAAAACTCAGCGAAGCCGAATTGCGCCGTTGCGTTTACAGCATACTTGGACAATGCATGTTTTACCGGAATTCACATCCGGTGCTGCAACGCATGCACCCCAAACTTCGCTACGACCCCAAGGAAATCAACGCTATTGCCGCGCATATTGCCGCATTTTCGCTGGCGGGCATTGCACAATTAACCACGGATGACAGCACGAATATTCATGGCTGATTGAATGGCCGGCAGTTCCTACGGGAATATTTTTTCCGTATATCCATTACAATTCTGACCTTGCCCATCACGGATACCGCCATGCAACAACTCACCCTCACTCGCCCCGACGACTGGCATGTGCATTTGCGCGATGGCGCGTTGATGCAGTCTGTGCTGCCCGATACCGCGCGCCAGTTTGCACGCGCTATTGTCATGCCCAATCTGCGTCCGCCGGTCACCACCACCGCGCTGGCGTTGGAATATCACGCACGCATACTCGCAGCCTTGCCTGCGGGTATGAAATTCGACCCGCTGATGACCTTGTATTTAACCAACAATACCAGCGCGGCAGAAATCCGCATCGCCAAGCAAAGCGGCATCGTGCATGCGGTGAAATTGTATCCGGCGGGCGCGACCACCAACTCGGACGCGGGCGTGACGGATTTGCGTCTGACCTACGCCGCGCTGGAAGAAATGCAGCGTTGCGGTATGCCTTTGCTGGTGCACGGTGAAGTGACAAATAGCGACATCGACGTGTTCGACCGCGAGGCGGTTTTTATTGAGCGCGTGATGCAACCCTTGCTTAAAGACTTGCCGGATCTGCGCGTGGTGTTTGAACACATCACAACTAAAGACGCGGCACAATTCGTCGCCAGCGCGCCGGATAGTATCGCCGCCACGATCACCGCGCATCATTTGCTGTACAACCGCAACGCTATGCTGGTCGGCGGTATACACCCGCATTACTATTGCTTGCCGGTGTTGAAACGCGAGACGCATCGCGCGGCCTTGGTACAAGCCGCGACCAGCGGCAGTAAGAAATTTTTTCTAGGCACAGACAGCGCGCCGCATGCGCAACATACCAAAGAAAACGCTTGCGGCTGCGCCGGTTGCTATACCGCACACACTGCCATCGAACTTTACGCCGACGCGTTTGAAGCGGCGGATGCACTGCATAAACTTGAAGGTTTCGCCAGCTTTTATGGCGCGGATTACTACGGCTTACCGCACAACACTGACACGGTCACGCTGCGCAAATCAGAATGGCAAGTGCCAGCAACAGTTGGGTTTGGTGAACATCAACTCATCCCTTTGCGGGCGGGTGAAAAAATGCAATGGCAGTTGGTTGAGTAGCGCAATATTTTTGAGCAATACGAATCTGAAATCGGAAAGAAGTTGAAAATGACAGCAAGCAATCTGGAAGAAATCAATCGCGCAAAATTAAATCTGGAAACCGCGCAAATGGCGTGGTCCGATATGCAGCGATATTTTGCCAGTGGTGTCGCGCTGTATGTCGCGCCGGAACTGGATTTGGTAGAAGTGGCTTTTCAAATGTCTGTGGATAACGCGGTGCAAATCACCACTTGGATGCGGGGTCAGCAGTTTGGCAAAGTCAGCGATGAGCAGGCCGCCGAGTGGGTTGCAGACGATGCCAGGTTATGGACGGTGGTGGTGAGTCCCTGGGTGCTGGTGCAGCCTATCAAAAAATAAATTGGGCGGCTTACGGTTTGCGCTGCGCACGATACCACTCGGCTGTGGCGCGCAAGCCTTGTTGCAAAGTGTAAGGCGGAGTCCAACCCAATTCATTGCGTATTTTTTGACTGTTTATACGCAATGAGCCGAATAGGCGATTCACCTGTGCAGTCTTGCCCAGCACACTTGCAATCATGCGCAGCAGTATGGTCGGAAGGTAAAAAGTACGATGCGCGCAATGTAAAGAATTAGCGATTTCTTTCGTTAACTCAGCCGTCGAAATGCTCATTCCATCGCTCACCAAATAAGTCTGCCCGGCGGCGGCAGGATGTGTCGCACATGCGATTAATGCATCCACCAAATTTGCTACATATACCAAACTACGCGCATTGTTCGCACCAGCCAGCGGCAATGGAATGCCTTTATCGATTGCGGAAAACAGGCTGATGAAATTCCCTTTTACACCCGGTCCGTAAACCAACGGCGGGCGCACGATGACCACTTCCAAACCGGTTTCTTGAGCCACGCGATGCAGTGCCTGCTCGGCTTCCCACTTGGAGACACCATATGCATCTTGTGGGTTTGCCACATCATTCTCGGAAAAATCCGTGTTAGTTGCTTGCTCGCCATTGACCTTGATGGAACTGACATATATCAAACGTTTTACGCCAGCCTTTGCCGCTTGCCGCGCCAGATTTTCCGTACCCTGCACATTCACTTTGCGGAACTCTTCCAACGGATTCGTAGCGTCATCTTGCATCACATGAACACGAGCGGCGAGGTGAATGACGACATCTATGCCATGCAATGCGCATGACCAATCGGTATGCGCATCAATGTTGCCGGTGGCGAATACATGCATACCTTTGAAAATGATTTTGTCAGAACGAGTCGAGGCAAATACAGCTTGCTCTTGCCGTAGCAGCTCTGCGCAAAGAGATTGACCAAGAAAACCATTGGCACCGGTGACTAGAAAACTACGCCTCATGGCATTCGCCTAATCATGCGCAGCCAGTATATTTTAATGAAGGTATAAGACAGAAAAAAACGTAACATGCTGGTTACATGCCATCGTAAATATTTCAAGTTTCGGTGACTGCTGCGTTGTGCGTGGTGCACCACTTTAGAGGCGGGACATATTGCCACTTCGTACCCGCGCAATCTCAGCCGCGCGCATAAATCCACGTCTTCGTAGTAAAGAAAGTAACGTTCATTGAAACCACCCAGCTCGGCAAAAGTTTCTCGGCGGAACAGCATAAACATGCCGCCCACCCAGTCAGGGAATACGGTCTCATCTTTTACCAAATAATCGCCACCCTGGCATTTTCCAAAAGCTTTGCAGAGTATCTTTAAGGGAGTCGGAAATTTCCGCGCGCTATCTTCTATCTCACCGCTTTTAGTAAGCACTACCGGAGCAACGACACCCATAGACGGATTTTGCAAAGTTGTTACTAGCCCTTTGAATGGGTTCGATTTAAGCCGGATGTCGGGGTTCAATACACAGAAAAATTGTCCTTGCGCATGTGTAAAGGCATGGTTGTGGTTGGCTGCAAAGCCTTTAGGTATGGGGTTGTGTATTATTTGAATCGGATAAGAAAATTTCTGTTCGGCTAATGGCACTACCTCTTCCATATTCAGAGTTAGTAATACCTCAATATTATTGCCGCCAAAACACTCAATGTCCGACAACAGCTCTCCAACTATGCCACCCTGCAGATGGCTAACTATTGAAATGGAAATTTTTTGCAATGAAATCACCTGCGCGAATTGTTTCGTGCTGAAACTATTTTCTTAAACTAACTAAAAACTCGACAACAGGCATAAAGCGATATGCCCATCGACTCGCGTATTGGTTCAAGACTTTGCGTTTTGATTCTGGGGAAATGAATTTTCGGGATACCCAGAGCCTATAAGTCATTAATAATTTGTGCTTGAAAAGTAAAAACCAATTTGTTTGTAAATAACGCTTATGCGAGTACAAGTCGAATATTTTTATATTGTCTTCAATTACTTTGCCTAGCTTAACATTGGCATGTGTCATTTGCCCTGCATGTATGCGTATTGCACATAACGGTGTTGCCAGACTAAGTAAGTCGCCGTGTTCTAGGAGTTGGAACCACATATCCATATCGGAAAGCTGTGGTAAGTCTTCTCTAAAACATCCCGTTAAATCATTTTTACGAAACATTACCGCACTAGGTTCACCGATAAAATTTCCGCCGAACAGGCATCTTGTAATTACTTGATTGCCTCGCACCACGGTATCTAAATTTAGATACCGCTTGACGCCCAATAGACGACCATCCTGATCAATAAACTTTCTGCTGGCACTTACTAACGAGACTGTTTTGTGTAACTCAAGTCCGCTTACCATTTGCTCAATACAGCCTGGTAACAACTCATCATCAACACACAAAAATTTAATATAAACACCGTGTGCGTATTCTATGCATTTGTTCAAATTTGCGACTAGGCCAATATTGTGATCGTTTTGATAATAGCGAATGCAGCTTTTATTTGTTTTCTGTAAGTCTTCAACCAATTCAGCTGTTTTATCGGTTGAGCAGTTATCCACGATTACAATCTCGAAGTTCGTATAGTCCTGTTCCAATACCGAAGTTACAGCCTGACGAATGTATGCCGCACCATTGAAAGTGGGGATGCATATACTCACCTTTGGGTTGTTTGAGACATGCATCAAGCAACCTCAACTTTTTTGGAGCAATTTGATGCAACCACTGCATATTCAAATACATCAAGTATTGTTTTGAATTTACCGCTGATTTTGGG
>JBAVPP010000183.1:0-2635 GCA_049693175.1 Gallionella sp.
ACGCAGCCACGTTTTATGCGTCTCACCGCCAAATTTTATGTGCGCGGCGGCATCTTCACCAACGTCATCGCCGAACATCGGCAAGCAGGCTGGCAACCCGCGCCCTTCGTCGAACTCAGCCAGTTCGGCACACAATCCAACACACGCGGATGAAAATAATGAATTCACATTGCTATGATGTAGAAGAAAATAATTTTGATGAACTGGTGGTCGCGCGTTCGCACGATGCGCCAGTGCTGGTGGACATCAGCGCGGAATGGTGCGCGCCCTGCCGCGTACTCGCGCCGCTGCTGCACAAAATGGCAGCGAGTTACGACGGCAAATTTTTACTCGGCATCGTCGATGCCGACGAAAATATGAAAATCGCCGGAAGGCATAAAGTACGCGGCTTTCCCACCGTCATCGCCTACAGTCGCGGCGTAGAAATCGACCGCTTTCACAGCGCGCAAACCGAAGGATTTTTGCGTAATTTTTTGGATAAAATTATCGAGCGACATCACGCGACCACCTAAATAAAGCTGCTGCAATTATTGTTTAGATTTTTTGCGAATTGGCTTGCCACGCTGCGCCACTTGTCCAAGTGGCGTTGAAAGCCAATCCACTTGCGGCGGCCAGTGTTTCCAAATAAGGTCGCATCACATTCGCTACCCGGCAAATCGCTGCATAGTGCCAGAGCTCGTCCATGCTAAACTTGCGGGCACGCCAACCTTCCCGCAATGCTTCTACCGCAACATCAAGGCCGATTTTATTTCGGTACTTAAAACAGTCCACGATTGTTTTAGCTAGCGAGTAAATTTGTGTGGCAACTCCGTCTATCAGATGCGTCTCTATACCGGACTGTAGCGACAGCCCTGAAAATCGGACGATACGCAAAGGCGTTTCACTCACAACCGGTGCGCGCGCTTTATTCTCGATTGCCATCCAAACTTCAAAGGGAGCTTGCGTGGTGACCCCATGAAACCGCAGTGCCGATAGCAGACATATCACGCCATGAGGAACTCGCTTTGCAGCTTCACCTAGGCTGTGATTGGTGGTGATAGTCGTATCAGCCAGCATATAAAGACCGCGCCCTATACGCTGAAGTTTGCCCGCATCACATAGTCGCGCAAGATAGGTGCGAGGAATATCATGCGGCTCTAAATCGCGCGCACGTATCACCCCTGCTTTCTTGGCAAGACTCAGAACCTTTGTGATTTTTGAGGTTTTCATGCTTGATACATATCGTCGGCAGTTATTTATATTTACCGACATTTAGTATCATGTCAACATGAAAATATAAATCAGCTTTCGCTGTTTTTGACTACGCCGTTCTGGACTTCACCCGCTTTCATAGACATTTGTTAGCTTCCAGTTTGTAGCTTCTCGAAGGCCATCGGGCTCAGTTGATTTAAGTGGCTGTGCCGACGGGTTCGATTGTAAAACACTTCGATGTATTCAAATATCTCTGACCGTGCTTCCTCCCTTGTTGAGTAAATCTTACGTTTGATTCGCTCTTTCTTTAAGTTGCTGAAGAAGGACTCCGCCACTGCGTTGTCATAGCAATTTCCGCGACGGCTCATGCTCGGCGTGAGCCGGTTGTCTTTGCACCAGCGGGTAAAGTCATCGCTGCCAAACTGGCTGCCCTGATCAGAGTGGATGATTACTGGTTGCTTAGGCTTTCTGCGCCATGCGGCCATCATCAATGCATCTAGGGCCAGTTCGGTTGCCATGCTGGGCTTCATCGACCAACCGATGACTGCACGTGAGTAAAGATCAATCACGACCGCCAGATACAGCCAGCCCTCATAGGTGCGGATGTAGGTAATGTCCGTGACCCACGCTTGATCAGGTGCAGCAAACGTGAATTGCTGTCCCAATCGATTGGGGGCGGCGATGGCAGGCTTGCCCGCTTTGTGACGTGGACGTTTATAGCCTCGCACTGACTTGAGCTGAACCTGCCTCATCAATCGTGCTACCCGTTTCACCCCACAACGCATACCAGCCTCACGCAGATCACGATGGATACGAGGGCTACCGTAGATGCCATGGCTATCTTCAAAGGATTGCTTGATGTCGATCAGCAGAGACTCGTCTGCTAAGGTCCGCTCGGACTTTGGACAGGCTTTCCAGGCGTAATAGCCACTGCGATGAACTTTGAGTACACGGCACATGCTGCTCAATCGAAATTCGAGGCGGTGCTGATCAATGAATGCGTACTTTACTCGGACACTCTGGCAAAGTACGCGGCGGCCTTTTTTAAGATGTCGCGTTCTTCAGTCGTGCGCTTAAGCTCCGCTTTCATGCGACTGATCTCACTTTTAAGGGCGAGCACTTCATCCTTAATCGGTGCTTTGGCATGTTGCTGACTTTGCTTAAGCCAAACGTACAGACTCTTGTCCGATATCCCCAAGCGCTTTGACACGTCAGCAACTGAATGCCCGCGTTCTGTGATTTGTTTGACTGCCTCTGCTTTAAATTCGGCTGTATATCTGGTGTTGCTCATTTGCTTCACTCCTCTTCAGTTTCGACATTATCATGTGTCTACTGAAGCGGGTGAAGTCCACTCTAACATGACCGCAAACCTGCAAAATTTACTACAACAGTTGTCTTCAACTGCTGCGAACAATACAACTAGCGACGCAAATAATCCGCTGAG
>JBAVPP010000184.1:0-2150 GCA_049693175.1 Gallionella sp.
TGCGAGACGCGCGCCAGTCCGTCGAACTGAATGTTGTCGCTGCGCGTAATACGGCCCAACACTTTCAAAGTACGCTTGCGCAAGGCAATGGTCTGCTCGAATTCCGCCTCGAATTGATCGACGGCGACATGCGTCAGCGTGAGCAAACGCGCGACCAATTCATTCGCTTGGCGACGCGCTTCTATCGCGCTCAAACGATGGCGCAGCGCGCCTATCAAGGCGTTGCGGCGTTTGCGGTTGCCGAGCAAATCATCCTGCAAATACGGGTTGCGTGACACCACCCAAATATCGCCCAACACCTCATACAGCATTTGCGCCGAACGTCCGGTGCGGCGTTCTTCGCGCAAAGTATTGATAATCTGCCAAGCCTCGTCGCCCAAGATGCGCAAGACTATCTCGCGGTCGGAAAACGAAGTGTAGTTGTAAGGAATTTCGCGCAAACGTGCCGTCATGTTGAATCTGGTCTGAGCTGTGTTAGCAAGGGCGGCATTCTACCGCATCACGTGCCTATGCTCGACCCCGTCGTGAGCAGGGGCAGCGCGCAACCTCGCGGCAGACTGTTAAAATGCGCGCTCATTTTTGTGAGGTAAGCAACATGACACAAGCGGCAAGCCATTACCAACGCATAGGCGGCGCGGACCAAGTGCGCGCGCTGGTGCAGCATTTTTATCGCATCATGGACGAGTTGCCGGAGAGTTACGGCATACGCAAAATGCACGCGGAAAACCTGCAAGGCGCGGAAGACAAACTGTTCAAATTTTTATCCGGCTGGATGGGCGGCCCGCAACTATTCGTACAAGAATACGGTCACCCCATGCTGCGCGCCCGCCACCTGCCGTTCACCATCAGCGACTCCGAACGCGACCAATGGCTACTATGCATGAACCGCGCGTTGGATAGTGTCGTGGAAGATGTGCCGCTACGCCGCGAACTCTCCGCTGCCTTCGCCAAAGTCGCGGATCATATGCGGAATCGGGAAGGTTAAAAAAGGTGGTTGGTAGGGTGCAATAAGCGAAGCGCATTGCACAGGAATCTTCATGCGGCGCAATAACGATTGCACCCATGCCATCTGATACCAATTGTATTCAACTCTACTTATTAATTTTTGCCAGCTTTCGAACATTGAACTGTGTAATAACTGCCGCACTAACAATAATTGGTCCGAAAACTGATGTAAAAAAACTTACCAAGAATGCACTATCTGTAGCATATTCAATTCCATTTTTTGCAAACATATTGAGTAGCGTAATCACAAATAAGCTTATTAAAGAACAAACCAATTTCTCATAGCCAGAGAAGCTTAGTTTTAGTTGTTTTCTTAGCCCAAGGTAAGTAACTGGAAAAAATATAAATGTCCAAACAATAGCTCCGCCCAATGCAATGGAATAAGCTGTTGGAAAAACAACTAGCATTAAAATAACCGAGACAAAATATATTGCTAATGCTTTAACGTATTTCATCTACCTCCCTCTGCGTAATAACGCATATCAAATTTCAGGACTATCTAACGAGTTGAGTCACAAACAATCTACTTCACTGGAGTGCTGCTGTATTGGAATGGCTGCGTTGCGTCATCAGGATACTCAACCATCCACCGCTCATGTGCTTCGGTCATGGCATCTTCTTCCCAAATCGCTTCAATAACATACTCCACAACATATTCTCCCGGTCTCGATTCAAGACAAAATCGAACAGCGAATTTTGGCATTATTATCAACCCTCAAATGAACTGCCAAACAGCTTGACTGAGCAGCACTATACACACCTAAAACTATCGGTCAAATTTGATTCAACAACCGATTGATAACCGCGCCCGCCAGCATAAAACCGAATATCGGCGGCATATAACTTATCGTGCCATTCACCGAGCGCGGACGACCTCTATCGACGGGTTGCGGCGGTAGCGGTGGGCGCGGATGTTCGTCGGTATAGACGGTCAGCACGCCCTCCTTAATTCCTTCTTCGCGCAAGCGGCGGCGCATTTCGCGCGCTAGCGGGCAGATGCTGGTGGTGCTGATGTCGGCAACGCGAATGCGCGACGGATCGAGTTTATTGCCCGCGCCCATGCTGGAGGCGACATTCAAGCCCAACGACAAACTATGCGTGACCAACGCGACTTTGCAGTTCATCGAGTCTATGCAGTCGATGAC
>JBAVPP010000185.1:0-2619 GCA_049693175.1 Gallionella sp.
GTGGGGTCGCGCGCGTTGCTGCAATATTCCGGCTTGGAAGTGAGTTCCGCGACTATACGCAATGTGATGTCTGACCTCGAAGAGATGGGCTTGATACGCAGTCCGCACACATCATCAGGGCGCGTGCCAACAGCGTTGGCGTATCGTTTATTTATCGACACCATGCTGGTCACGCAGCCCTTGGAACAGGCGCGTTTGCAGCATATCGAGCATCAGTTGCAGCCTGATAATCCCTCGCGTTTAATCGCGCAAGCATCGAATTTATTGTCCGAGTTGACGCAATATACCGGCGTGGTTGCGACCTCGCGGCGCAGCGCGATTACCGTGCGTCAGATTGAATTTTTGCGTCTGGGTGACAAGCGCGTGTTGCTGATTATCGTCATGCCCGATGGCGAAGTGGAGAACCGCGTGTTGCTGATGGCGCGCGATTACACGCAGTCGCAACTCACCGAAGCGGGCAACTTTCTCAATCAAAATTATATTGGTTGCAGCTTCTCGCAAATCCGCGAAAAGTTGCGCGGCGAGTTGCAACAACTGCATCAGGACATGAGCGCGTTAATGAGCGCGGCACTCGCGGCGGGCGACGCGGCACAGGCGAAGCAGGGCGACGATTACGTGATCAGCGGCGAACATAATTTATTGCATGTCGCGGATTTGTCCACCGACATGAACCAGTTGCGCGGGCTGTTTAATTTGTTCGAGCAAAAAACCGAGTTATTGCAATTATTGGAAGCCGGACGGCACGGGCAAGGCATCCATATTTTTGTTGGCAGCGAATCCGGGCTTGCGTCGCTGGAAGGATGTAGCGTCATCACCGCACCCTACGCCGCCGATGGCAATGTGGTGGGCACGCTCGCCGTCATCGGCCCGAAACGCATGGACTACGAACGCATCGTGCCGATAGTCGATATCACCGCGCGCCTATTGGGTAATGCGCTTTCACAGAACTAACTTAATGGCGCAAATTTTTAACATCCGTCATTCCCGCGTAGGCGGGAATCCAGACAATCAAAAAATCACCATGCATAGCATGGGCACAACCCACTGCATATTTAATAAAACCACTGGATTCCCGCCTACGCGGGAATGACGATATTTAACTTTTAGCGACTAACTATGACTTACTTCACCGAACCCAAACACGCACACGGCACACCGGAAAAGACCGGCATTTTGCTGGTGAATCTGGGTACACCGGACGCGCCGACTGCGCAGGCATTGCGTCCGTATCTCAAAGAATTTTTGAGCGATCCGCGCGTGGTGGAAATTCCGCGCGCCATCTGGTGGCTGATTTTGAACGGCATCATCCTCAATACGCGCCCGAAAAAATCCGCCGCAAAATATGCCTCGGTGTGGTTGAAAGAAGGCTCGCCCTTGCGCGTTTATACCGCCAAGCAAGCCGCGTTGTTGCAAGGATATTTGGGCGAAAAAACCAAGGCGGCATTCGTCGTGGAGTACGCGATGAGCTATGGCAATCCGTCTATCGCCAGTGTGATGCAAAAACTCCAAGCGCAAAATTGCACACGCATTTTGGTCGTGCCGCTGTATCCGCAATATGCCGCGAGCTCGACCGCCACCGTGTTCGATTTGGTATTCGCCGCGCTGCAAAAAACACGCAACGCGCCCGCTATCCGCACCATCAAACATTTCCATGATGACGCGGGTTATATCAAAGCGTTGGCTGCCAACATCAACGAATACTGGATGAAAAATGGTCGCCCCGAAAAGCTGGTGATGAGCTTTCACGGCGTGCCGCAATACACGCTGGAAAAAGGCGATCCCTACCATTGCGAATGCCATAAAACCGGACGTTTATTGGCGCAAGAGCTGGGCTTGAAAGCAGAACAATATGCGGTGAGTTTTCAATCGCGTTTCGGTAAAGCTGAATGGATTAAACCTTACACCACTGCCACCTTGTTGGAACTTGGCAAACAAAAAACCAAACGCGTCGATGTGGTCTGCCCCGGCTTTGTCGCCGATTGCTTGGAGACGCTGGAAGAAATCGCGATGGAAGGCAAAGAAGATTTTCAACACGCGGGCGGCGGCGAGTATCACTACATTCCGTGCCTGAATGAACGGGACGATTGGCTGCACGCGCTGACCAATTTAGTGTTGGAAAATCTGCAAGGCTGGCTGATCGAACCGAACGCGGCGGGGCTTGAGCAAAGCCGATTAAGAGCGTTGACGATGGGGGCGAAGCAATAAATAGCGTGGGCAGACAAACGTGCTCACGCTGCGTGCGCTACATTGCCAGCATCACATTTTCTGCCACCGCGCGGACTTCTTTTTTGCGTCCGTGACCGGGATGGGGCAGGTCTTCCACTTCCACTAAGCCGTAGCGTTCTAACTCATCTACATCGCGTTTAACGGCACTGCGGTCGCGGTGCAAGCGTTGTGATAAATCGGTGATAGAACCGGGGCAGGTTTTGACTTCACGGAACAGAGCCAGCTTTGCCACTGTGACTAATCGCGCCAAGTCTTCCGGGGCTTCAAACGAGATGACACGCTCGCGCGGAATGCGCTTGTTTTGGTCGGCTAGTTTGGCGATGGTTTTGCCGCGTTGGAAAAATTCATCGGTGCTGGAAACTTTAATTGTGGTCTTCATTTTTTACTCCTGAA
>JBAVPP010000186.1:0-4575 GCA_049693175.1 Gallionella sp.
CTGGAAGATTGTGCTTTCCCTTTATTGCAACAAGTCATCATCACCGATGACCCCAAAGTCGCGTTCAAAGATACTGAAGTCGCCATGCTGATCGGTGCGCGCCCGCGTGGTCCGGGCATGGAACGCAAGGATTTAATCGAAGCCAACGGCGCGATTTTTTCCGCGCAGGGCAAGCTGCTCAATGAACTCGCCGCGCGTCATGTGAAAGTTTTGGTGGTGGGTAATCCCGCCAACACCAACGCGCTGATCGCCATGAAAAACGCGCCGGATCTCGATCCGCGTAACTTCACCGCGATGATGCGTCTGGATCACAATCGTGCCATCGCGCAAGTTGCGCAAAAACTTTTTCAACCGATACGCGATGTGAAAAAAATGATAGTCTGGGGTAATCATTCCGGCACGCAATATCCCGATTTGGATCACGCGGAAATACGCGGTCGGATGGTGCGCGATATTTTGCCGGATCAGGATTGGGTCGAGCGCGAGTTCATTCCCACCGTGCAAAAGCGCGGCGGCGCAGTCATTGCCGCCAGAGGTTTATCGAGTGCGGCGAGTGCGGCGAATTCCGCCGTGATGCATATCCACGACTGGATGCTGAGTTCGCATCATAACGATTGGGTAACCATGAGTGTGCCGTCCGACGGCAGCTATGGCATACCCGAAGGCGTGTTGTATGGTTTCCCCGTCACCTGCAAACACGGGCATTACAGCATCGTGCAAGGTTTATCCATCAGCGAGTTGGGGCGCAAACACATGGACGAAAGTTATCGTGAGTTGGTCGATGAGCGCGACCATGTGCGTCAGTTGTTGGGTTAACGATTCCGTTCAAACTTCAGCGGCAAACAACCCTGCTTGTTTGCTTTGCTGAATAGCGGTCTTCTCGAATTGTGCCAGCGTCATCGGCTTGCCGAATAAATATCCCTGATACGCATAGCAGCCATTATTCTCAAGGAAGTTGCGCTGCGCGCCCGTTTCCACTCCTTCCGCCAACACATCCAGCCCGAGAGCTTTGGACATGGCGATAATCATCACCACGATGGCCGCGTCGTTCGGGTCGGTAGCGATGTCACGCACGAAGGATTGATCAATTTTAATTTGGTCCAGCGGCAATTGTTTGAGGTACGCCAGCGATGAATAACCCGTGCCAAAATCATCCAAAGAAAAACGCACGCCTATTTTTTTCAGCGATTGCATTTTGGCGATGGTGTCGGTGATATTTTCCAACATCGAACTCTCGGTGAGTTCCAGTTTGAGCATCTCCGGCCTTGCGCCACTCGCTTGAATCAAACGGCGCAACTTATCGACGAAGTCGGCGCGGCGGAATTGCTTTTCGCTGACATTCACCGCCAAACATAAGCGCGACAAAAGCGGATGATCCTGCCACACCTTGAGTTGTATCACCGCCGACTTCAATATCCACTCGCCTATCGGCACAATCAGCCCGGTCTCTTCGGCGAGCTTGATGAATTCGCCGGGATAAATCATGCCGCGCTCGGCATGATTCCAGCGCAACAAAATCTCCGCGCCTATGACTTGTTGATGCCGGTCCATTTGTATCTGGTAATGCAATTCCAACTCACCGGGATGTTCTATGGCACGGCGCAAATCATCTTCCAACAAGGCGCGTTGTTCGAGCGCGGTTTGCATGACCGGATCGAAAAAGCGACACACGCCGCGCCCTGCCGCCTTGGCCTGATACATGGCACTGTCCGCATGTTTCAGAAGATCGTCCACACTCTCCTGATGTCCCAAAAACAGGCTGATACCGATACTGCTGCTGGTTTGATATTGGTAGCCGTTCAACTCATAAGTTTGGGATAAAAGATCGCGAATTTTTTCCGCCACCAATTCCGACTGGTGCATCGCCAACTCCTGGTGCGTGCTGAGCGATTCCAGTATCACCACAAATTCGTCACCGCCCAAACGCGCCACGCTGTCGCCCTCGCGCAACGCCGATTGCAAACGGGCCGACACTTCCAGTAACAACAAATCGCCGACATCATGGCCACGCGTGTCGTTGAGAACTTTGAAATGATCCAGATCCAAAAACAGCACCGCGCCATAAGTCTGGGCATGCGCGCCGACCGCCAAGGCATGCCTCAATCTATCCACCAGCAAACGGCGATTCGGCAACTTGGTCAACGGGTCGTAAAACGCCAGCAGATTGATTTCATATTCGTCGAGTTTCTGTTGGGTAATGTCGCGGCACACGCCCAGCATACGAGCCGGTTGACCGGATGCATCCAGCAGGACTTTTACAAATGATTCGACATTGCGTATCTTGCCACTCGGTAAAACCGCACGGAACTGCAAATAAAAATCATCCGGTTTGGTAATCGCATTCTGAATTTTATTTTGTACCTGGGCACGATCTTCAGGATGCAGCGACTTACTGTAGCTAGCAAAATCGGTCTCGTATTCATCTTGTACGGGAAAGCCGTGCAACTCGCATCCGCGCTTGTCAAAAGTCAATTTTTGTGTGGATAAGTTAAAATCCACCACGCCCATTTTTGCCGCCGAAGTCGCCAGCGAAAGCCGCTCCACCATCTGCTCCAGTTTTCTGGCGGACTCTTTGCGCGGACGTATGTCACGGAATGCGCCGTACACCAAGCCATCATCGAACACACTGTTGGCACTCAGCTCCAGCGCGATTTTGACTCCGTCTTTGCGCAGCAGACGGACTTCCATCAGGAGTTGTTTTTTGTGTTGCGTCAGTTCGACAAAATTCTTCCTATAGGTATCGCGCCATTCGACCGGAACCAGATCAAAAAACGACTTATCCAATAATTCCTCACGCGTAAAACCCAGCAAATCTTTGGCGGCATGATTGACATATTGCAACTTGCCCTGCGAGTCGCAGACGAACACCGCGTCGGGCGACACCTCCATCAGATTTTGAAACTTGTGCTCGATAGACAAGCGTTCCGCTTCGATACGCAGCGGAACAGTAATGTCGATAAACGTCACTACCGATCCGCATATTTCCTGGTTTTCATACAGCGGATAAAACCACAACTCCACCGGCAAGGCACTACCCGATTTCGTCCATAGAATATCCACTTCCTGATGCAACTGCGTACCATCGCGCTGCGCCCGATACATGCCGGACTGACTCTGGGAATATTCACTGCCATCCGGTCGGGTGTGATGCACGGTGCGGTGCGCATTCTTGCGCAATAACTCATTTTCATGCTGATAACCCAACATGCGCAGGGCGGCTTTATTCACAAAAGTGAAACGCCCTTTCATATCCAAACCGTATATGCCTTCGGCCGCCGAATCCAATAACAATCTGTATCGCTCTTCGCTACGCTGATTACTTTGCGTGAGTTCCTGCGAAACGGATTTTGCCGCCAGCATGTCGCGCGTGTATTTAAGTTCCAGTTCCTGTTGTTTAAGCCGTGCCGCCGATTGCTGTGCGCGCAACTTTTTATACAAATAAAAACTCAACGCCAGCAGTGTAGCCACCACGCCCAGAAATACGCACAACACTATCATTGAAAAATTAGCCACGACTCAAAGGACGCGTTTGATGAGCGAGCGTTGCCGCACCGCTTCGAATAAACAGACAGCGGTCGCTGCCGCCGCGTTCAGCGATTCAACTTTTCCCGGCATCGGGATTTTGATTGGTCGTGTGGAAAGTTTCATCAATTCAGCAGATAGCCCCGCGCCCTCGTTGCCTACCATGAATGCCGCATCATCGCACAAATCGCATTCATACAAACTACTGGTCGCTTGCAAACTGCTGGCGAACAATTGCCCCGAAAATGTCCGCGCCACTTCCGTCAATTCTTGCCGCTCATAAATGCGCAACGCAAAATGCCCGCCCATCGCCGCCCGCAACACCTTGGGCGACCAAGCATCGGCACAAGCTGAGGACAGATACACACCATCACAGCCCGCCGCCGCCGCCGAACGCAATATCGAGCCGAGATTGCCGGGGTCTTGGATGTCTTCCAACAACAAGGCGAAATGGCTGGGTGAAGTTGCAGCTTCAGGTATTTCTATTAAAGACAAAATGCCGGTCGGCGTTTTTAATTCGGAAAGCTCGGCGAATAATTTGTCGTCCAATTGCGTCACCGGAACTTGTGTGAGCCTATTCAACAACGCGGAAATTTCTTCGTCACGCGTTACTGTCGCGTTCAGCAAAATGTGCTGCGGCACTTGCCCGCTATCCAGATAAGCCGCCAACAAATGCGCGCCATCCAGCACAGTTTTATTGTGTTCACGCCGACATTTCGCGGATGCGGCCAGTTTCGCCAGCTCCTTGAAAAATGCATTGTCGCGCGAAGTGATGAGTTTCATTGCAAAGTGTGGTTAAGCCGAATGTGCGGCATTTTACAGTTTTGCATTGTTGGTGCAGCGGATTTTTCTGCTTTGAATTTTTTGAAAGCAGAACCGTCGGGTGTGGCCCGACAGCCAATTACTTTTCTTGTCTCGCCAAGAAAAGTAACCCAAAGAAGGCGACCCCAATCCGCCATCGCTATGCGATTCCCTGCGTTGCTAGCCCAGCCAGGCGGCTGCGGAACTCGCCATAAATGGCTCAAACAGTCCTCGCCGAAGGCCCCTGACTGG
>JBAVPP010000187.1:0-10140 GCA_049693175.1 Gallionella sp.
TATACCCAGATAGCAGGTTGTCGATTAAGTCTGCGGGTAGTGCTTTTGCTGCGGTCATTGCGACTCCTTTCAAAGTGGCGGCAGTTTCCTGCCAAATGACCGTTTACACAAAATTTCTTACACCCTCCCTTCCGAGTGGAGATCCGTAGGGTATCGGCATTGCAAAGATCACCACGCGCATTGTGCTGTTGATCGAGGTGCCGCGCAGTCTGTTGTCTGACTTTCTGAAGATGTCGAAGAGTGGTACTTCATCGCGTTCCTTTTGACGGCCGGTGTGTCGAGAGAAGATCAGCTATTGAAAATAGAATGCACGATAGCGTCTGCTTGTCACAGACGGCTGTGTCTCGTTTTTTGCAGTCAACCATGTCCGCTATGTAGCAGTCCATTTCGTTCTATACCGTATCACTACATGCATTCACGATGTAAAATCTCAATCATCGTCATGAGCTTTTTTCCCGTGGTACGGAGACTTTAAAATGACCCGATCCGAACTCATCGCAAGACTGGCCGAGTTGCACCCTCAACTCCTCTCTACAGACTCAGAGTTGGTCGTTAAAACGATTCTGGAAGCGATGTCGAATACACTTGCTCGCGGTGGTCGCATCGAGATACGTGGCTTTGGTAGTTTTTCATTGAATTATCGTCCATCACGACTAGGCAGAAATCCAAAAACTGGAGCCAGTGTCAAAGTCCCTGCCAAATACACACCACATTTCAAAGCCGGAAAAGAGATGCGCGAACGTGTCGCAGAAAGCTATTTGTAACGAAGAGTACGCCACGCCAGCCTAAGATGCGATAATGCAACATCTGCTCGGATGAATTTCAGCAAATTCCAATACTCGCCCTCTATGCCAGATGCACAATAAATATGCGGGTATTATAGCGGGTATCAAACAAGAAGTTACACACTTAGCATCAACAATATCAATAGGATAACTTAAATATGTTACTGATGATAGACAACTACGATTCCTTCACTTACAACTTGGTGCAATATTTTGCCGAGCTGGGCGCGGAGGTGGTGGTGCATCGCAACGACGAAATAAGCGTCGAACAAATCGCGCAATTAAACCCCTCGCATCTGGTGATTTCACCCGGTCCTTGCACGCCAAATGAGGCGGGAATTTCGGTCGCGGCGATACAACGTTTCGCGGGTAAAATTCCGCTGCTGGGCGTGTGTCTCGGTCATCAAAGTATCGGTCAGGCGTTCGGCGGGAAAATCATTCACGCCAAAACGCTGATGCACGGCAAGACTTCGTTGATACATCATCACAGCAACAGCGTGTTCACCGGCCTGCCCAATCCCTTTACCGCGACGCGCTATCACTCGCTGGTCATTGAGAAAGAATCGCTGCCGGATTGTTTGGAAATTACTGCTTGGACTGACGACTGTGAAATCATGGGCGTGCGCCACAAAACCCTTGCGGTGCATGGCGTGCAGTTCCATCCTGAATCTATTTTGACCGAGCATGGTCACGATATGCTGAAGAACTTTCTGGAAGGCAAGCCATGATTACACCCCAACAAGCCCTGGTGCGCCTCATCGAACAGCGCGAAATTTTTTATGATGAGATGTTGTCGCTGATGCGCCAAATCATGGGTGGCGAAGTTTCGCCCACTTTGATTGCCGCAATCCTGGTCGGACTGCGCGTGAAAAAAGAAACCATAGGCGAGATTTCCGCCGCCGCATTTGTGATGCGCGAATTTTCCAGCAAAGTTCCCGTGACGCGGCGCAATCATTTGGTCGACACCTGTGGCACGGGTGGCGATGCGGCGCACACTTTCAATATTTCCACCGCCAGTGCTTTTGTCGCGGCGGCGGCGGGAGCGCGTGTCGCCAAGCATGGCGGGCGTTCCGTGTCATCGACCTGCGGCTCTGCGGATGTATTGGAAGCACTCGGCGTAAATCTCAATCTCACCCCAGCGCAAGTCGGTCAGAGTATCGATGCTATCGGCATCGGCTTTATGTTCGCGCCGAATTTTCATGGCGCGATGAAGTATGCCGCGCCGGTGCGCAAAGAACTCGGTGTGCGCACCATTTTCAACGTGCTGGGTCCGCTGACCAATCCCGCCGGCGCGGACAATCAGGTGATGGGCGTGTTTCATCCCGATCTGGTCGGCATACAGGCGCGCGTGTTGCAACGCCTCGGCAGTCGTCATGTGCTGGTGGTAAATGGCAGCGATGGACTGGACGAAATCACCATTAGCGGACTATCTTTTGTTGCGGAATTGAAAGACGGCAACGTCAGTGAATACACCGTGCAACCTGCCGATTTCGGTTTGCAAACTGCCTCGCTGGACAGCCTGCGCGTGACGAGTATCGAACAAGCGAAAACCATGCTGCTGTCGGTGTTGGACAATCAGCCCGGCGCGGCGCGCGACATCGTGTTGATGAACGCGGGTGCGGCAATCTACACGTCTGGGCTCACCACGACATTGGCCGACGGCGTGCAATGCGCGGCGCAAATCCTCGCCAGCGGCGCGGCAAAAATGAAGCTCGCCGAGTTGGTGGCATTCAGCAACAAAACTCAAAATTAAACGCGACCTGTTAGAATCGCACCTCTGAAAATTTGCCGCATTCATCACCGGAGTTCAACTATGCAAGCACCCATACCATTACGCGACGTTCCGCAATCCAACATTTTTCGCAAGGGCGATGTGTTCGTGTTATTTGGCGAATTGTTTGGACGCGGTTATGCGAATGGCTTAATCAACCAAGCTCGCAACGCGGGCATGGACATCATAGGTGTGACCGTTGGTCGTCGCGATGAAAACAACGCGCTGCGCGCCTTGACAGCGGAGGAACACGCTGTCGCCGAAGCCAATCTGGGTGGTCGCATTATCAATGTGCCGCTGATGGCAGGCTTCGATTTGGACGCGCCTATCGGCACGCCGACACCCACCGACATGGTGGCCGACATGACATTGAAAAGCTGGCAAGACGACAAGCTAGATTGGGCGCATATCGAACAATGCCGAGAGGTTGGTATCCAGCGTTTCAAAAATTCTGTCGCCCAAGTGATGAGCGAATTGAACGGCATGATACCGGACGGCAGTAACGCATTTTTCGCGCACACCATGGCGGGCGGCATACCCAAGGCCAAAGTATTTTTGGCAATTGCCAACCGCGTGTACAAAGGTCGCGGTGAACGCTTTTTGTCTTCCAGCGCGCTGCTCAACAGCGATCTGGGCAAACTGATTTTGATGAACTTCGACGAAGTCACCGCCAACACTTTTCAGCATCTAATCGAGGGTAGTGCGACGATACGCGCGCGTCTGGAAAAATCCGGCGGTCAAGTGCGCTACAGCGCGTATGGCTATCACGGCACGGAGATTTTAATTGACCACCGATACCAGTGGCAGACCTACACCAGCTACACACAGGGCAAGGCTAAAATGAAGTTGGAACACATCGCGCAAGCCGCATGGCAACAGGGCATTAAGGCGACGGTGTATAACTGCCCCGAGATACGCACCAACTCTTCGGACATTTTTGTCGGCGTGGAATTGTCGCTATTCCCGCTGCTCAACGCGCTGAAAAAAGAAGGCGGCGGCACGTGGGCGGAATCGCAATGGCAAGCGTGTCGCGCGGTGTTGCAAGAAGGGCAAACGCTGGAAGGTCTGCTGGCAAAAATCGACCGTTACAACGCCAGTGATGTGATGAAAAGTTTTAGAAATTTTGCCGCTTGGCCGATGGCAAATTCCGCCGAACTCGCCGATGTGATGATAGGCACCTCGGAAGAAATCACCAAGATGCACACCAGCCGCGACGCGTTGGTGACCGACGTGTTAAGCGCGCTGGTGCTGGAAGGCACGGGACCGCTAATGTTCCACGAGACCTCAAATCCTGCCGGTCCGGTGTTGTGGTTGAATCACGATGTGATTGCCAAACAACTCAACCAGATGCATTCCAACTAATGCTGTTGCATTAGCTGCAATTTTATTGCTGCTCTTGCTGTGCTTGCTTCTTTAACTCGCTGGGGATGCTAGTCTCGCCTTCTATCAACGGTTCAGGTGTGCGGCGCAAATCTAACGTCAGAGGATAGTCGGGATTGCGTCCTTCGCGGCGTATGTGCATCGCACCCGGCGTGTGACCATGATTCCAGAAGCGTGCCACGCGCCTAGCCTCTGCCTCGTTGGCGTTGACCGGAAAACTGTCGTAATTGCGTCCACCGGGATGCACCACATGGTAAGTGCAACCACCGATAGAACGCCCGTTCCAACTATCCACCAAATCGAATACCAGCGGGGCTTGCACGTCTATGGTCGGATGCAAACCGGACGGCGGACACCATGCGCGGTAACGCACACCTGCGACGTATTCGCCACGCGTGCCGGTGGCGGTGAGTGGCAGCGGACGACCGTTGCAAGTGACGATATGGCGATTATCGTTCATGTGGCGTACTTTGATTTGCATACGCTCCACCGATGAATCGACATAACGTGCCGTGCCACCCGCACTGACTTCTTCACCCAACACATGCCAGGGTTCGATGGCCTGGCGCAGTTCGATCTCGATGCCGTGATACACCACCGTACCGAAGCGCGGGAAGCGGAATTCGAGGAAGGGCGCGAACCAATCGAATTCAAAACCATAACCGGCACGCTGCAAATCGAGCACGACATCGCGCATATCCTGCGCCACGAAATGCGGCAGCATGTAACGATCATGCAGTTCCGTCCCCCAACGATTGAGATTACCGATGTAAGGTGTTTTCCAAAAGCGTGCGACGAGTGCGCGCAGCAACAACATCTGCAACAGCGACATCTGTGCATGGGGCGGCATCTCGAAACCACGGAATTCGACTAAGCCAAGTCGACCCGTCGCGCTATCGGGTGAATATAATTTGTCGATGCAAAATTCCGCGCGGTGCGTGTTGCCGGAAAGATCGACCAACAAATTTCGCAATAATCTATCCACTAGCCAAGGCTGCTGACTTTCCGTACCGGGTTTGAGTTTTTCTGTCATTTGCTGAAAGGCAATCTCCAGCTCGTACAGACTCTCGTGACGTGCTTCATCGACGCGCGGTGCCTGGCTGGTCGGGCCGATGAACAGACCGGAGAACAGATACGACAGAGCCGGATGATGTTGCCAATAGGTGATGAGGCTCATCAATACATCGGGTCTACGCAAGCACGGCGAATCAGCCGGAGTAGCCGCGCCCAGCGTGACGTGATTGCCGCCACCCGTGCCGGTATGACGACCATCAAGCATGAATTTTTCCGTACCCAGCCGGCATAAACGCGCCGCTTCGTAGAGCGTCTGTGTGTTTTTCACCAACTGCGCCCAAGTGCTGGCGGGATGGATGTTGACTTCGATCACACCCGGATCTGGCGTGATGCGAAATTCTTTAAGACGCGCATCGGATGGTGGGGTGTAGCCTTCTAGGCGCAGCGGTAAATTTAATTTGGCGGCAGTTTTTTCTATCGCGCTGAGCAGCGTCAGGAAATCTTCCAACATTGCGACAGGCGGCAAAAAGATACACAACACACCATCGCGAACTTCGGCACATAGCGCGGTGTGTACGATCTCGCGCGGGTCATAATTTTCGCCGATTGGGCTGCTAGCCGCGATAGATTTTTGTGGTTCATGTTGCGTGGTTTCGTGCGATTCATCGGGTGCTTCGCCGGTTGCATCGAATGCGTCGCGCCCATGCGTTTCTCCCTGATCTTCGGGACATACCCAGGGCAAAGAAGCCAGTGGCAGACGCAAGCCCAGCGGTGAATCACCACCGATGAGATATAAATGTTCGCGTCGTAACGGCCACTGGCTAGAGTGAAATCCCGCCGACACAATCGCTTTGCCGGCGTGCTGCGCTGTCTTGGATGGCAAGGCTTTCAGCGGTAAAACATAACCCACAGCCTCGCCGAGTCCGCGCTCGATGAGACCCGCCAAACGCCTGCGCTCATCATTATTTTTTAGATCGCTGTGCAGTGGGTCAAGATTTTCCGGCCAGCGTTGCTCCTGAGCAATGATGCTGCCCACATCTTCGTAGGCGGGAATGACGTAATTTTTATCCAGATGAAGTTCGTGCGTAAGCTCATGCATGAAGCGCAATGCATCGCTGGTCTGTTGTGTGCCACCGCCATTTTTAGTGACCAACAAAGCGGGATTTTTCCACAACGGTTTGCCATCGGCGCGCCAGTAACAACCCAATGCCCAACGTGGCAGTGGCTCGCCCGGATACCACTTGCCCTGACCGAAATGCAGCATCGCGCCGGGTGCAAAATGGTTTTGCAAGCGCGTCAGCAACTCACCGGAAAGTTGACGTTTTTTGTCCGACAGCGCGGTGTAATTCCATTCGGCTCCATCCATATCATCAATGGAAACAAAGGTCGGTTCGCCGCCCATCGTCAAGCGCACGTCATGCTTTAGCAACTCGGCATCGACTTGATGGCCGAGATCCAGCATGGCTTGCCACTGAGCATCTGTATAGGGTAGTGTGACACGAGGGTCTTCGTGGATGCGGGATACCTGCATGGCAAAATCGAACTTCGTCTCGCACACGTCGGTGAGGCCGATCACCGGCGCTGCGGATGACGGCATCGCGGTACAGGCCAGCGGGATATGGCCTTCACCAGCCAACAGACCAGAGGTGGGATCAAGTCCTATCCAGCCCGCGCCGGGGATATAAACTTCGGTCCAGGCGTGCAGGTCGGTAAAGTCGTGTTCGGTACCGGATGGACCGTCGAGTGCTTTGACATCTGCCTTTAATTGAATCAGATAACCAGAAGCGAAGCGTGCCGCCAAACCCAGATGACGCAAGGCTTGCACCAACATCCATGCCGAATCGCGGCACGAACCGCGTTTGAGCGTGAGCGTTTCTTCCGGGGTTTGCACACCGGCTTCCATGCGCACCACATAGCCGATGTCATTCTTCACGCGCTGGTTGATGCCGACCAACATGTCTATGGTGCGCATTTCTTTGGCGAGCAACTCTTTTTTGCAACGCACCAGCCAATCATCCAGCAGCGGCGTGTCCTCGCCTATTTCCAGATACGGGCTTAACTCGCGCTTTAATTCATCCGGGTAAACAAAGGGAAAATTCTCGGCGAAATCGGCCATGAAAAAATCAAAGGGATTGATGACCGTCATGTCCGCCACCAGATCGACCGTGATTTTCAACGACTCGGATTTTTCCGGGAACACCAACCGTGCCACCCAGTTGCCGAATGGGTCTTGCTGCCAGTTAAGAAAGTGTCCCGCCGGTTCGACCTTGAGCGAATAGCTCAGGATGGGTGTGCGGCTATGCGCGGCGGGACGCAGACGTATCTCGTGCGGCCCCAGGTTGACCGGGCGGTCGAAGTGATAGCTGGTGTGATGATTAAGTGCGACGCGTATGGTCATAACTTGCCTTTGTCTGTATTGAGGTTCAGATTAAAACCAAACTGGATTACCACTCAAAATTTGGCAATTGGGCAAAGGCACTGCGTACTCCTTCGCTCCAGCTGCGGTGTAGCCGCTGCATGTAGTTGTCCTGATCGTCGAAGCGATGAACCCGGTTCAGTTGCAAGGTGTCACGGTTGTAGCACGCCATGTCTATGGGCAATCCCACCGAAAGGTTGGAGCGCATGGTCGAGTCGAATGAGACTAACACGCATTTGATGGCATCGTGCATGCTTGTATCCGCACGGATGACACGGTCTATGATAGGTTTGCCGTACTTTACTTCGCCAATCTGAAAGTAAGGTGTCTCGGGAGTTGCTTCGATGAAATTTCCTTCCGAATAAACCAAAAATAGCCGCTGGCTTTCTCCGCTGATTTGTCCTCCCACGATAAAATTCGCGCTGCCATCAACATTATTTTCTGTCAGGTAGGGGCCGTCTTTAAGACGGATTTCTCGCAGGGCATTACCTATCAATTCAGCCACCTCATACATGGAATAAACGCTCATCAAATTCGGTTCGGTATTGCGCCGGATTGCCAGCTCAAGATGATTGAGGGTGGCCTGAGTCACTGCCAAGTTACCAGAATTAACCATCACTAATGCGCGTTCGCCAGCACGTTCGAAAGTCTTCATTTTGCGAAATGTCGAAATGTTATCTACGCCGGCATTGGTGCGGGAGTCAGAGGCAAAAACGATACCGGCATTGATCATGGTCGCGACGCAATAAGTCATGTTGCTGATCTTTCTTAACTAGGGTGATTGTTTCGAGTTGGTGAAAAATTAAATACGGGCTTACTCGTCAGTTGACCAAAAATAACTGGTGTTAATCATGCCGCCCAATTCGTAAATTTCTTCCAGAAATTCAGACAAATATTCGTGCAAACCATATTCAAAAATACCGTCTATGCTGGCGGAATGTAGTTTGGTATGTAGCGCATCGCAGCGCGCGCGCAACTCGGAAGAACGCGGCCCGCCGATCTCATGCAACAAGCGATGCACCTCGTTGACGCAGGTGATGAGCGAGCGAGCCATATCGGGGCGCAAAACTAAAAGTTCGCTGACGCGTTTGGGCGTGATCTGGTCGCGATAGATTTTGCGATAAGATTCAAAAGAAGATACCGAGCGTAATACCGCACTCCATTGGTAGTAGTCCGCCGCGCCGCCGACATCGGTTGGACTGGGCAGCAAAATGTGATATTTCACATCCAGTATGCGCGCGGTGTTATCGGCACGTTCGAGAAAATTTCCCAAGCGTATGAACCGAAACGTGTCGTCACGCAACATGGTGCCGTGTGCGATGCCGCGCGACAGATGGGCGCGCTCCTTGACCCACTCGAAAAATTTTGACACACCGTCTTCACCTATTCCATCGGCGTGAATCTGGCGCATGGTCAGCCAAGTCGAATTGAGTGCTTCCCACATTTCCGAGGTGATCGAGCCACGCACCGCACGGGCATTTTCACGCGCGGTAAAAATGCTATTGAAAATACTGCCGAGATTTTTTTCGTCCAGTGCCATGAAATGCAGCACGTTGGCGGCACTGGGTACATCGTAGCGCGCCTCAAAATCCTCATGCAATCCGCTGATGGACAGCATGGCGCGCCATTCGTTGTAAGGCTCGGTCAATGCCTGTTTGAGCAAGGACATGCGATAGGTCACATCCAACATGCGTGCGGTGTTTTCGGCACGCTCCAAACTTCTAGCCATCCAATACAAGTGATCTGCGGTCGATGAAAGCATGATGATGTCCTGTTAGTTTTCCAGTACCCAAGTGTCCTTGGTGCCGCCACCTTGTGACGAATTGACTACCAGTGAACCTTGTTTGAGTGCCACGCGGGTGAGTCCGCCCGGCACCATGGTGATCTCCTTGCCGGATAACACATAAGGGCGCAAGTCGATATGGCGCGGCGCGATACCGCTCGCCACATAGGTCGGACAAGTGGACAGTGCCAAGGTGGGTTGCGCGATGTAGCCTGCCGGTGCGGCGAGTATCTTGTCGCGGAACAATCTGATCTCGTCCGGCGTGGCAGTCGGGCCGACCAACATGCCGTAGCCACCGGAACCGTGTACTTCTTTGACAACCAGTTCGGACAGGTGCGCCAGCACATATTTACAATCTTCCGGCTTGCTCAGCTCCCAGGTCGGTACATTCGACAAGATGGGCTCTTCGCCACAGTAGAAACGAATCATCTCCGGCACATGCACATAAATCGCCTTGTCGTCCGCGATGCCCGTGCCGACCGCATTGGCCAAGGTGACATTGCCCGCGCGGTAGGCGGAAAATAAACCCGGCACACCCAGCATGGAGTCTTTACGGAATGTCTGCGGGTCGAGGTAGTCGTCGTCGATGCGGCGATAAATAACATCGACGCGGCGCGGCCCTTCCGTGGTGCGCATATAGACGGTTTCGTTGCGCACAAACAAATCGTTGCCATCCACCAATTCCACACCCATCTGTTGCGCGAGAAAAGTATGTTCAAAATAGGCACTGTTGTATTGACCCGGTGTCAGCACTACGACGTTGGGATTGCTCACGCCTTGGGGCGCGACCGAACGCAGGTTGTTGAGCAGCAGGTCAGGATAATGTTCCACCGGTGCGATTTGCTGACGCGTAAACAAATCGGGAAATAAGCGCATCATCATTTTGCGATTTTCCAGCATGTACGACACCCCGGAAGGCGTGCGCAGATTGTCTTCCAGCACGTAGTATTCGCCCCTGCTGTTGCCCTGATCGGCGAGCACCAGATCGACT
>JBAVPP010000188.1:0-4968 GCA_049693175.1 Gallionella sp.
AAATTATTCCTTGCCCGGTGATGCCGATGTAAGGCTGAGTCGCCTTCTCATACAGCCCGTGTCCGAATAAATAAAATCCCATCTGTTGCCGCACCTCAACGCGCCGTTGCCAGAACAATTCACGCCAGTGAAAATCGCGCAACAACCGCGCCAATTCCGGGTTGGCACACGCGACAATTACGCCCGATTCATCCATTAAAGTATTGGTGTCGCGCACCGCACCGCGCTGACTACTTTGTGGTTCGTGCGCCTGTTGTAAAGCCCGATAGTGACGCGCGTTAATGGCGGCTTTTGCCTTGGGAAAAGTGAGCCACACCAGCGCGTTAAGCAAATCATGCCAATTATTTTCGCGGGTCTGCACCTCGCCCGTCAGATAGCATAGCGGTTCGTACTGGGATTCAAACGCCAGCTTGCCGATGAGTTGCGGCACAAAACTCAACGTGCGTCCCGAGTGTACGGTGATAGCACGATCGGCAAGTAATGCGTTGAGATCATCCAGCGTCGGGAATACGCCACTTTGTAATCGCTCGATGTAAGGCTGCAAAGGCATGAACGGCGGGGCTTGCAGGAGCGTGTGCGGATTCCATTCAGTCATCAATTTAAGCTCGCCAGAATATCGGCTGTTTGTCGAAATATTGCAATGCCTTGCGCAAATCATCAAGCAGATGACTTCTCTCACGAACTATAAAATTGCGCGTATACACTGTGGCTTGCTGGTGTCGCGCATTTTTTTGCAGCAACTCGTCCAATAAATGATGCGCCACAGTGGCGTCATTGATCAACCCCAAAACTTGCTGAACTTCGGCCAAAGCATTTAAGAAGCTGCCCGTATATTTGTCATCAAACCATCCTGAGAATGCCTCCGCGCTGTAGCGCAATTTTTTCGCCAGAATCCGCAACTCGTGTAATTCTTCGGCATCGTTTTCATCCAACACCCCAACCGTGAGCGCGAAACGATGTGCCAATTTATTCAATTTATGCGCGGCGAATTCCTGCGCGGGCGGCGCAATTTTTTCAGCGCGTTGCCAATAATCACCGTGCATCCAGATGGAAAATCGCAATATCAGACTTTGCATTTCACGCGCTTGTTCGAGCAAGGCCGCATGACAAGTAGTGCGCTGTCGATGCGCTGCGGACACTAGCGCGGCAAAACCATCCGGTTGCGATGCCGCGTCACGCAAGGGTTGCAGCGTCTGCGCAATAAATACATCCCAATCGCGTACTGCACCCAGTAGTACCGATATGTCCGCAATCTCCGCGCTCAGTCTTGCCAGTTGCTCATCCGAACGGAGTTGATATGCGAAACGCAACAACACGCGAAGACGACGTAGCGCGACTCTTACCTGATGTAAAAAATCCGGGTTCGTTCCACCCATTGCGCCGCGCCAATTTTTTTGGCAATGCAATAGACAGGACCAAATTGCAGCCTGCAATCCTTGTGTCAAATCGTCATGGCTGGTCAGCGTGGCTGGCTGGTGTTTATAAGGCTGCGCGATAAAATTACCCTGCAAACGAAAGCCATATTCGGCTTTGTTCACCATCTCAATTTCAACCGGCACGATGTCCAAAATTGCCAACGCCAAGCTGAACAATTGTTGCGGCGCGCCGGATTTTAGTTCCAATTCGAGCTCGCAAATTTCATGGCTGCGAGTCGATGCGGTAATGTGTCCACTATCCATGCACACTTCAATATGCGCGCCCTGCCAGTCCACCATGCGACTGCTGCGCGAGAAATCGGTGACGAAAACTGGCTGCAATTTTTCACGCCAAGCGACGGGCAATAATGTGTCCCATTCCGTCGTTACCGCTGCGGAAAAATCCAATGCTTCACCCGCCACCGGCACTTCCCACTCGTTGCGCTGATGCAACCCGGCTTGCACAAAGCCGCCGCCTTTTAAGGTTTGCAGCCATTGCTTGCCGCTGCGGCGCAGCCGCAATGCCATCGCCGCTTGATGCAAATCTAACTCAGGCGTATCGAAATAAACATTGTAAAGACGGCGCGTGACGGGACGCGCAAGCTGATGCGCTTTTAACAGCGCGTGGCGTTTTAATTTCGCCAGATGCGCCGGCGTGACACGCAGTTTAAGTTCGGTTTCGATAGCCATGCGATAAGCGCAAAAGTAACGGATGGTTGGAGTGCGTATTCTAACGCGAGCGCAAGCGATACGTTGATGAAATAGCCTAGAGTGACGCTGATTTATTCGGTTTTGTCATTCCCGCGTAGGCGGGAATCCAGTTATATAAAGGCACTGGATCTCTGCCTTCGCGGAGACGACGTTCCCTAATTTTTAATCGCGCTGCGCTAAACTTTCACACATGGATTGGTATGGGCTGGCTTGTGTCGCTAACTGGTTCGCCACCGCGCCATCATCGAACATCCACAAAGTTCCTGCGGGCATCGCCAGCCAGTTTTCATTGTCGGTCAAAGGCTGAGTGGCAATGATGGCAACGCAATCTTGGGGCGAAGTGAGCTGGCTAAAATCGACCATCACATCATCGTCTTTAAGGTGCGCGGACATAAACGGCGCGCGGCGTAAAACATAACTCAGTTCGGTCGAACAATGGGCAAATAAACAACTGCCGTTCGACAGCAAATAATTGAATATGCCCATGCCCGCAAGCGGAGAAGTGAGTTCATGTAAGGCGTGAAATAAATCATCACGCGCGGGCGGATTTGAACCAAAACGCTGCCGCAAGTTTTGCAGCAACCAGCAAAAAATTCGTTCGCTATCGGTGTTGCCTACCGGCAAAAAACTGCCGTCCAAATCGGGATGAAAATCATTCAAATTTCCGTTGTGCGCGAACACCCAATAACTGCCCCACAGCTCGCGCATAAAGGGATGCGTGTTTTCCAACGACACCACACCCTGCGTCGCCTTGCGGATATGCGCGATAACATTGAGCGAGCAAATCGGATAGTTGCGTACCAATTCCGCGATGGGCGAATGCGCCGAAGGTTGCGGATCTAAAAACAAGCGCACCGCTTTGCCTTCAAAAAATGCGATGCCCCAACCATCGGCATGAACATCAGTTTCGCCACCGCGTTTTTGAAAACCCGTGAATGAAAAACAAATGTCGGTCGGGGTATTGCAGTTCATCCCCAGCAGTTGGCACATCGTCGTGCTCCCTGTGCATATCAATAGTTAGATTATTCCATGTTGTGGATGAGAGCTGTGCAATTTGCGTGGATATTAAAAATGTACTGGCTTTTATTTTTTCTATCGCTATAATGCGCGCCTTGCCACGAACCTTGTGGCATTTAGTTCATCGTTATCTGACCTACCTCTCGCGCGTATTCAAATCGCGCCTGTCTAAATAAAACTCACACACCCTGCAATAACGGGGACTAGAGTTTTCCGGTTAGCAACGATGTTTTATGCGCCGGTTACTCCTGCCCGACTTACGGGCTGTATTAACACCTGCGCTCACAATTGGGAATTGTTCAGTTTTTCACACTGAGCTCACTCTGATATTCGGCTTGTTTAAGCTGCAATGTTGGCGTGCGCGTGCGACTGGATTCCCGTAGCACATTAAGGAATAAAAATGACATTTGCAGAACTCGCACTAAACGCTTCCATCCTCAAAGCGATTGAAGAAACCGGCTATACCGAACCGACCCCTATCCAAGCTCAGGCGATTCCTGAAATCTTGGCGGGCAATGATTTGATGGCCTCCGCACAAACCGGTAGCGGCAAGACCGCTGCCTTTATTCTGCCCGCGTTGAATCGCCTGGCAACCGCTTCCGAACTGCCCGGCAAAGGTCCGCGCGTTTTGGTGTTGACACCGACACGCGAATTGGCGCAACAAGTTTGCGACGCGGCAACTAAATACGGCAAGAACATGCGCTTCAAGATTATCAGCATCTTGGGCGGTATGCCCTACCCCGTGCAAAATCGTATGTTGTCCGGTCATGTCGATATTCTGGTGGCAACACCGGGTCGTTTGATTGACCATTTGGAACGCGGTCGTATTGATTTCTCGCGTTTGGAAATGCTGATTTTGGATGAAGCGGATCGGATGTTGGATATGGGGTTTGTGGACGATGTGGAACGCATCGCCGCTGCCACGCCTAACACGCGTCAAACTTTGTTGTTCTCTGCAACGCTCGATGGCGTGGTCGGTAATCTGGCTTCACGCTTGCTTAAAACGCCTAAGCGCATCAGCGTTTCGGCGGCTAAAGACAAACACGAAAACATCGAACAACGCATGATGTTCGCCGACGACGTGGCCCACAAAAATAAAATGTTGAGCCACTTGTTGACCGACACCGAAGTCAATCAAGCCATCGTGTTCACCGCGACCAAACGTGACGCAGACAGCTTGGCTGACCAACTTTCGGCACAAGGGCACTCGGTTGCGGCATTGCATGGCGACATGAGCCAGCGCGAACGCAATCGCACTTTGCTTAATATGCGTAACGGCAACGTGCGCATTTTGGTGGCGACCGATGTGGCGGCGCGCGGTTTGGACGTGCGAGGCATTTCACACGTTATCAACTTCGACTTGCCCAAGTTCGCTGAAGATTATGTGCACCGTATCGGTCGTACCGGTCGCGGTGGCTCGAATGGTATCGCGATTTCATTCGCATCCAACCGTGACGCGCAAATGCTCAAACGCATCGAACGCTACACCGAACAAACCATCAAGATGCACACCATCGAAGGATTGGAGCCTAAGTACAAACTGCGTACCGGCCCGTCTTCGGATCGTCCGCGCGCTGGTAATGGCGGCCCACGCACCGGCGGCTTCGGCGGCAACCGTGGTGGTAATGGCGGTGGGTTTGGTGGTGGTCATCGTGGCAATGCGGGTGGTTTCGGCGGCGGCAATCGTGATTTCGGTAACCGCGATTTTGGTAATCGTGAAACTGCGGGTAATCGCGCGGGTGGCTTCGGTGGCAACACTGGCGCACCACGTCATGCCGCACCGGATAGCCGTCATGCGCCCGCACCGCGCCGTGAAGGTTTTGGC
>JBAVPP010000189.1:0-4543 GCA_049693175.1 Gallionella sp.
GATTTAGGATTTAGGATTTAGGATTTGGGATTTATGCCGCAAGCCCGCAGGGGGCTTCCCACAAAACATGTCGTGCTATGCACTCGTGTTTTTGAATGAAGGGCATTCCCACGAAACAACGGAGCTGAAGCTCCTGTTTCTGAATGAAGGATTTAGCAACAATGGAACAGAGGTTTCCCCAAATCCAAAATCCCAGTTCCAAAATCCTTGCTTTACCGTTTTTGTTTGACATGTTCTTCTAGCTCCGCAAAGCCGGGACGCTCGGTGGAGTTCAACACTTTGCGCCCGAATTCGACCGCCATCGCCGGTGCATAACCGTTTAGATTCGCCAGCAGCGTGACTTTCATGGTCTGGAACATCTTGGTTCCTTCTTCCGCTTTTTGTTCCAGCAAAGCGGCCAGCGGACCAACGAAACCGTAGGCCAGCAAAATACCGAGGAAAGTTCCTACCAGCGCGTGCGCGATCAACATGCCGAGTTCGGCGGGTGGCACACCGACGGATTCCATGGTGTGCACCACGCCCATCACCGCCGCGACAATACCGAACGCCGGCATACCGTCGGCGAGTTTTGCCAGCACATGCGACGCAACCAATTCCTCGTGATGATGGGTTTCGATTTCGACTTCCATTAGATTTTCAATTTCCATCGCGTTGAGATTACCGCTGACCATGATGCGCAAATAATCGGTCATAAATTCGACCACGTGATGGTCGCTGACGATCTTGGGATATTTGGAAAATATGGGACTTTCTTCGGGCTTTTCGACATCGCCTTCTATCGACATCAAGCCCTCTTTGCGCACCTTGCCGAGCAGCTCATACAACAGTGCCATCAGCTCCATGTAAGTGTCTTTGCTGTACTTGGAACCTTTGAGTAGTGTGGGTAATGCTTTGATGGTCGCCTTGATGGCTTTCATGGTATTGCCGACAAAAAACGCGCCCAGCGCGCCGCCGCCTATCATCAGTAATTCTAGGGGTTGCCACAACGCGCCCAGATGTCCACCGGCCATTGCAAAACCGCCGAACACCGAGCCCAACACCACCACATAACCTACGATCACTAACATGCCCGTACTCCCTTGCTATTTGCTTCCGGCAAAACGCCTATGCAGCCATTGCATCCAATCTCGCTGCCTTGGTCTTGCCGGCGCGTGCGGGCGGATGGCAGATGCCGCATACATAATGATTGTGCAGGTCGTCCACATGGCTGACGAAATGACCACCGCAAGATTCGCAAGGCGTGAGTTGCAACATCTTGGCATCGAAAAAACGCAACAAAAACCAAGCGCGTGTGATGCTTAAAACCGGTTCGCTGCCTTCGATACCCTGAATCTGATCCAAATACAAACGATAGGCGGTAATCAAAGCTTCCGCGCCGCTGACACCCGCGTGTTTGATAAGGAATTGATAAATGTCGATGAACAAAGATGAGTGGATATTAGGCTGCCAAGATAAAAACCAATCCGTGGAATAAGGTAGCATCCCTTTGGAAGGTGATTCGCCTTTGACCTCTTTGTAGAGTTTGAGCAAACGTTCGCGGCTCAAAGTAGTTTCGGCTTGTATGAGTTGCAAACGCGCGCCCAATTCGATCAATTCAATCGCGGTGCGTACCTGTTGTGCTTCTTCGACTACGCTTTTATAAGCCATGGCATCACCTCTATCAGGCAAGTTCTCTTACGGATTGCGCCGACATCAAAATCGCGGAATGGGCCTTCGCCATCAAGCGGTCTTTGCTGTAGTCGCTGACCATGTTGTGCATCAAGTTGTCGTCAAAACGGAACTGGCACAACAACATGTTGGACACCGCCATCTTGATGACTTGCGCGGGGGAAAGCGCGGACAACAAATCGACCATGTCTTGGCTGAGACCCAAGCGAAAGATCGCGGAAGCTCTATCCTCTTTAATCATTTGCTGAGCCAACATCAAATAGTTTAAGTTGATGTCACGGATACCTTCTTGTAATTGCATCGTGTTCATTTTTTTCTCCTAGTCGTGCGGGTTAACAAATGTCTTTATCGACGGTTGCATAATGCGAGCATGGGCGGGGAATTAAAATCAGAAGACGGCTGTATTTGGTGTAGGAAGCGCGCACGCCGAATGTAAGGGTTTGTCTTACAAAACACTTATCGACGACTAGCGCACTTTCTTTAGGAGTGAAAGTGTTTGTGACAGAGTGCCTGCTCAAAAATGAGAAATATGGCATTCATAGTGGATATGTTATCGGCAGAGTTTAGGAAAACTTTAGGTGATTTTGCAACTATTTTTTGCGTTTGATGTTCTGCCTGAAAAGCCTTATACGACAAGGGTTCTAAGCGACAGTGCGGTTGCGTCCCGCTTGTTTGGCCGCATAAAGATTCTGGTCCGCGTGAGTCAGTAAATCGTCCAATGATTTGCACGCTTTAGAATTGACCGCAACCCCGATGCTGACCGTCACTTGGATGGTCGGGTTCGTTCCGTCCACCGCCGCATTCGCCACATTCAGACGCAAGCGTTCGGCACACTGCACCGCGCTTTCCATATTTGCAGCCGGGCAAATCACCAGGAATTCCTCGCCACCAAAACGGCACACAATGTCTTCGGTGCGGGCGGAGTTGCGCAACGTCTGTGCCACATGTTTGAGTGCGATGTCGCCGACCGGATGTCCATATTTGTCATTGATAGATTTGAAATGATCGACATCCACCATCAGACACGCGAGGTCACGTTCACCGCGCGCCGACAACGCCCATTCCTGCTCCAAGCGTTCCATTGCGGCACGGCGATTCGGCAAAGCAGTCAGCGCGTCCGTCAATGCCAACAGTTGCAAGCGATCATTGGCGATAGTCAGGCTGCTGGAAAGCCGCATTAATTGTTCGCGCTCAAATGCCAGCTCTTCCTGCAATTTGACCACGCGCATTCCGGCGCGCAGCCGCGCGAAAAATATTTTGGTATTGATAGGCTTCATCAGATAATCATCCGCGCCCGCCTCAAAAGCCTCGACCAGTTTTGCAGCATCTTCCTGCGCGGTCATCACGATGAAATAGACATTGCAGAATTCGGTATGCTCGCGCAGTTTGCGGCAAAAAGTGATGCCATCCATTTTCGGCATCAACCAGTCGGCGATAATCAACTGCGGTTTGAATCGCTCTATCATCTCCATCGCTTCAACGCCATTGCAGGCAGTGGCAACCGTGTGGCCGAACGCCTGCAATTTTGCCTCCAGCAGGGCCATCATCACCCGGTCATCTTCCACCAGCAAGACACGCAACAAATAGGTGTTCGGCATGGTACTGGTGCTGGCTACAAGCTCGTTATCCGCCTCGCAGTGATCGGCTTGCCGCAACATTTCCGCGAACACGGGGAGCTCGACTTTTCCCATTCCCAACAGGCTGGACCACGATACCCAATCCAGCTCGCAGGCATTGCCTATCTCAATCAATTTGTCTGTTTCTATCGCCATTTGCACCGCTTGCAATCTTAGTTTTGCAACCAGTTTGCAACGCTCCGCCGGCTGCGCCAAACAGGCGTCCGCCATTAAGGAGGCGACGTGCAGCAGATGCAGTAATTGCCATTCGCGCGAACCTTCGGTCGCGCTGCTGGTTTCGGGCTGCATGTATTCGCGCACCATGGTCTGGAATATTTTGGGGAAACGAATATCGCTGAATATCGCCTCACTCAATTCCGCCTCATCGAAACCAAATTTTTCCGCCTGCATTTTTTTCGAGCCGGTAAAACTCTTGTTTTTGCTTTGCTCTATCAACTCGCCGAAATCTTCGGGATAAACCGTCGCAAATGCCAGCCGTCCAACCTTACTCAACAGTCCCACCATGAATATCTCATCAGGCGCGGCCATGCGTGCCTGATACGCAAGTTGGCGCGCGGTGATGCCGGTCAACAGGGAATGCACCCAGAATCGCCCGTAATCGAATTGTTTACATGGTCCGTGGCGATAATCCAACATCAGCGCGATGCCCAATACCAACTGGCGCAAGGCACGCGCGCCCAGCACCGTCACCGCGTCAGAGATCGTCGATACCGGTCTGGAAACTCTGCCCAGCAGCACATTTGCCGCTTTGATGACGCGCAGACTCAAGGCCGCATCCGTGCTAATCAGACGGATGACTTCGTGATTGGAAACATCGTCTTTTTGAGTGAGATTGATGATCTCCAGTGCCACGCCTTTGGGGGTAGGCAACCGTCCGCTGATTTTCAGCTTGGTAAATCTGGATTCTTCGGCAAGGCTCATCACAACTCCATTCATCGATTGGATGCTAGCGATCCGTCGTATTTATTCTTCGCGCTAGGCTATCAGCCTGCTCTGCTGATGAACGATGGCTGGCGAGCTTTGCTGGCTTGGATAGTTTGCGCAGAAATTAAAAAAGGTCGTGCTGTCCATCGGCTTGGCGATGAAATAACCCTGCGCCTCATTGCACTTCATATCCTTCAACATATTCCATTCTTCTTCTTTTTCCACACCTTCCGCCACGCTTTTTACATTCAGCCGATGTGCCATTTCTATGCTCGATTCGACGATGACGCGCAAAGAATGATTGGTGGCGCAAT
>JBAVPP010000190.1:0-1709 GCA_049693175.1 Gallionella sp.
CTCGCGCCCACGCCGCGAAAATTAAAACGGAACACCACGCAATCCAATTCGGCAAAGGTCTTGGCGAGGGTCATCGCCACTTTATTGTCCATAGACCCGCCCGCCGTCGGCAGCGGATGCGCGACCACCGCAATGGCGCGCGGCGCATCCTCAGGCAAATGAACAATGCCTTCGAGATTGCCCGCTGTGCCGGTGAGCGTGAATTTTTTGAGTGTGGCGGACATTAGATTTTCAGCCGTTCGACGATGCGACCATGCTGTAAATGCTCGCTGATAATTTCATCCAAATCGCTTTCATCGACATAGGTGTACCACGTGCCTTCGGGATAAATCACGATGACCGGACCGTCGTCGCAGCGATCTAAACAGCCTGCCGAATTGATGCGGATGCGATTCTCGGCGTTGGAAATGCCTAGCTGTTTAACTTTGTCTTTAACGTACTCGCGCATTTTTTGCGCCCCCAAATTATTGCAGCAATCGCTGCCCGGTTCGCGCTGGTTGGTGCAGAAAAAAACGTGTTTATCAAAATGGCTCATGGCGAACTCCGATGGATGATGGTAAAAAATTATTCATTGCGCACCCGCCACAATTGCAGCAGTAGCAGGGCGGGGAAGACTAGCGTGATGGTTTGCGCGAGACCGTTGTAATCTAGCATATGGCCATTGTAAAGATAGATAGGCATGGCGACGGCAGGCGCGCCGCTGTCCAGAATGAAATGCGAGATGACGAGGTAACTTAGCGTGTGTAACACGCCCAGCCAGATGAGTTTGTGCCGCGCAAAACGATGCGAAGTAAGCAAGAACACGCTGCCGAGCAATATGCCTAACAGGGCTTCGCTATTTACCCACAACAACATCGCGGAAGATTTGAGCAGGACAGCGGCGTTGCCGAACTTCACTAGGGTGACGCAACTTAACACCAGCAACAAGGCGTTGATGACGTTGGATGGATTGCGTAGCAGGGTCAAAAGCAGCGTGCCCAGCATCAACAGATTTAGCATCACAGCGGCACTTTCCCATGCATTAAATGGCGCACTCGCTGTAGCCGTAAAAGGCTGGTGTGCCGCCGCGCTGATGAATACATTGCCCAGCATAGGCAGGGAAGGATTGATCTGGCCGAACATCCACAACGCCAATAACGCCAAGCCGAAATCCATAGCCTTGCCATGTAAAAAAATTCGGTTGCGCCAACCGCTGAACAGGTTATAAAAACGCGTCCAGCGTATGAAACTCAATCCCAGCAACGCGCCGATTAATGTGCCTGCGGAGTTGGTGAGTAAATCGAGATTGGAGCTGGTGCGCACTGGCAGGTACATCTGCAAAAATTCCATACTGGCGGACAGTGAGCTGCCTAGTGCGCAAGTGACGATAAAAGCGGGTAAAGGATTAAGACGTGCGCGCAAAGCCAGACATAGCAACAGACCAAGCGGTATATAGGCGAGCAAATTTAAAACCACATCAAAGGGGTCGTAAGCGATCAACACGGGTTCGCGCAGTACAGTGAAAAAATTTAGTCCCTGTCCGCGCCAACCAGTGAACGGCGACAAGCTCGCATACATGATGAACAAGGTGTAAACAAGGACTAGCCAAGTACGCAAACGCGCGCGACTTTCCGTGAGAAAAAACTCAGGCATGTTTGACATCCGAAAGACGGTTGAGTCTGTGCGGACGGGTTAAAAGTGAGAAGGTAGGCATGGGCGGATTCTAACCC
>JBAVPP010000191.1:0-2131 GCA_049693175.1 Gallionella sp.
GGGCAATGCCCCCCTTTTTTGTCTCCCAAATCCCAAATCCAGCCTTTAATTTTATGAAAAAAATCGCTCTCAAAATTGATGTGGATACTTATCGCGGCACTAGGGTAGGTGTGCCGCGTTTGGTCGAAGTTTTGCAACGCTATCACGCGGGGGCGACTTTCTTTTTTTCGCTGGGCAAAGATCACACCGGACGCGCGATTAAGCGCGTGTTCCGCCCCGGTTTTATCGGCAAAGTTTCGCGCACTTCGGTGGTTGAACATTACGGCATTAAAACTTTGTTGTACGGCACGCTGCTGCCCGCGCCCGACATCGGTAAAAAGTGTGCCGACATCATGCGCTCGGTGCGCGATGCGGGTTTCGAGGTGGGCATTCATTGCTATGACCACATACGCTGGCAAGATCATGTCGCGAATAAAGACGAAGTCTGGACGCGGCGCGAGATGCAACTTGCGGTGGATCGTTACACAGAAGTTTTTGGCGACGCGCCTCATACCCATGCCGCCGCCGGTTGGCAAATGAACCGCCATGGTTTGCGCTATATGCAGCATCTCGGTTTGGAATACAGTTCCGACACGCGTGGTACGCATCCGTTTATTCCGACGTATAACGCCGAGATTATTGCCGTTCCGCAATTGCCAACGACCCTGCCGACGCTGGACGAGTTGATGAACCGCGACGGCATCACGCTGGAAAATATCGCGCAACATATTTTGCAACTCACCGAAAACGTGCCCGAGACTGGGCATGTTTATACTTTACACGCCGAGCTAGAAGGGCAGAAATGGATGCCGATATTCGAGCAATTATTGCAAGGCTGGCAAGCGCAAGGTTATGAGCTGGTATCCATGCAGCAGTATCTGCAAAGTCTGAATGTCAGCGCGTTACCGCGTTGCGAAGTACAGATGCGCGAAGTGGAAGGGCGCGTCGGTACGCTGGCGAGCCAATCGGCTTGAGCGGTGCGACACTACAAAAATGTGGTGGTTTTTTTGCAAGTTGGCAGTTAATTAAACTCATTTTTTGACTGCGACTTCGCGGCTATAGCAAGCGAGCCCAAGATTTACCCGCGTGTCTGTCTGCATTTCATTTCTTGCCGTGTATTGTGTGCTTAACGCATAAACTGAGCGCAGTTTGCCTACTTATTCCATGGGTATTTCATTATCGAACCTGCTATAAAGTAGGAGTACGATATATCTGGATTTGGGTATTGCAATTTTTGTGAAGACGCGGCTATGAAAACAGAATTTCAATTTGTCGAGCGACTTGACGAGGCGATGATTGATGAGTTACTAACGCGCTGCCGAGAAAAAAATTCGGCGGCAGGTATGCTCGTGCTGCTTCCTGAAGACCTGCGAGATATGGTTCCTAAGCTGCAACGTTGCGCTATTTCTACGGGCGTGCGCCTGGTAGGTGCGATTTTCCCGGAATTGATTTTTGGCTCGGAATTTCGCAGGGACGGAATTTTACTGATCGAGTTTGCATCTATGCCCGACTATATTTTGTCCGCATCCTTGAATGAAGAACACGGCAAAAAAATGGCGGTGCAGGCATTGAGTCTGATGGTGGAAAAATTGCCGAAAGTGAGTTCATTGCTGATGTTTTTTGACGGTATGTTGGGCAATATCAGCAGCATTCTTGACGATATATATTATGAGTTGGGAGATCGTTGTCATTACGTGGGGCTGTGCGCCGGGAGTGAAAGTTTCCAACCTATGCCCTGTGTGTTTGACCGGGATAATTTATTTGAAAATGGTCTCTTGGGCATAGGCTTGCCGTTACATTCAGGCGCGGTGCTGAACCATAGTTACAATATTCCACCCGAAACATTGACCGCGAGTGCCACGACCAATAATCGCATCACTCAAATCGACTGGCGACCCGCGTTTGAAAAATATGCCGAGTTGATTCAAAGCACTTATGGCGTAACCGTGACGCGCGAGAATTTTTATTCCATGGGCGTGCATTTCCCTTTTGCACTTCATCGCATCAGCGGTGAGATGTTGATTCGTATTCCGGTTGCGGTCGATGATGAGGGCGCACTTTTTTGTGTGGGTGAGGTGCCGGAAGGCGCGCTGCTGAACGTGGCACAAGCGATTCCGCCCGGCAGCACCGAGGCCGTTAGCAAACTTGTGGC
>JBAVPP010000192.1:0-4639 GCA_049693175.1 Gallionella sp.
CAATGAGCCAATACCATCCAGCATTGGTGCGGGAACCGACTGCGTCGTATCTTTCAATGTCCAGAGCGAGTGACAACTCTTGCAATTTTGATTGCGAATAATGTCGGTTGCCTTGCTTGCAATTTCCGGACTGGCAGAGCTGTAAAACGGGATGTCTTTATCATGCACATCCGGCACAATCATACGTGAGCGCACCACACCTGCTAATAACACAATTCCTATCACAGCCAAGACTGCTTGTTCGCCACGTTTCATACGTTGGACTTCGACTGCTCGGCTTTCTTAGCCAAGAATTTTTTTCTGCTTTCTATTTGCGCGGCAATCGCAACCCGGCTTTTGGCGAATTCTTCCGGCGACATTTTTTCGCGATCTTGCTCATCAAAAAGCACATACTTGATGTCCTCATCAAATTGTTCATTTTTGGCACCCCAACGCAACCAAAAAAGTACGGCGATGATAATGATCGCGCCGATGACCAACCACAAATATATGGTCCATCCGTCAGGAAGTGATTCTAAGAAGTTTCCCATAATATTATTCCAAAGTTATTGACTAGAAGAGGTAGCCGCCCAACAACTGCAACGCACCAAAAATGACTGCCACCACAATGCCCAGTATTATCGCACCAAACATTATTCGCTCACCTATCCTGATTTCTTTTGGACGGTTTTTGTTGAACATCAGCGCGGCGACGATACCAGAAAAAACAATAATGCCAAATAGTAAAAATGCAAACACGCCCTCGCTAAACTCCTGACTGCGCATTCCCTCAATACTTAAATCAAATTTTGGCGAAAGTTCCGAGTTTATATACTGTACAGCGGAGGCTGTCGGCTGAATGCTCTGATTCTGAATCTTTGATTCCAAAATTTGGAGGCCTATTAAGCAAAAATGCCGCGCCTATATCTAGGTGTGGCATTTTTTGATTTTTAAAAATCAGGTTGACAACACCTTGCCAACCCGACCATCTGTTACATGCTTCAATTACCCTTTTTTGTTTTTATCTACAAAAAAGCTATAGTACAGCGGTGCTAAAAATGCAATGGCAATAACCAAGGACAACGCGATTGGACCGTTATCTAAATCAATCATTTTTCTCTCCTAAATTTATCTTAATAACTAGCCTAGCGCACGAATGCAACTAGGCCAATCCAATCAATGCTTGTGTTTAGGCTGCCAAGTTGACGGCGGCAATCTTTTTATCAGGATAGTTACACCCAAGAAAAAGTAAGTCAGGTAAAAGATGTCAATCGTGTAACCTTTATCCCACCAAGGTTGCATTCTTTCACGCGTACCATCAGCCTTCATGTTGCCTTCAAAGTTTGCCATAACGACGTGGTCGCCCACAACGTTATACTCAGCCAAGTTCACGCCTTTAGCCATCAACGCCTCAACTTGAGGTTTGATAATGCGCAGGTCATCCATAGACAAAGGATGACGCTCCAGCTTGTCTGGGTCTACACCTGGAGTACCGGCACTGAGCTGGATGATTTTTTTCATTGCCTCTTTATCATCCTGAATAGCCATTACTTCCGGCGTACTCATCGCTTTTACATAGCCCACATACAGAGCGGCTGTCGGACGTTGACCCCACAACGGAAAAGTAACCATGAACGCAGTCACAACTGTCAACATAACCAGCAGTACAACTGGCATAGGCATACGATTGTTGTCTTCAGTCATATCACCGAGTTGCTCACCTTCCCACAGAGCCTTGTCTTCCTCGTTCGTCTTTGTATCACAGAGTGTACGTAACGGTGCTTTAAAATCCCATCCTAACGACATATTATTCTCCCTGTTATTTGAGGCTCAACATAAAATCAATCAAGCCGCGAATTTCCGAATCACTAGCAAAGCTAGGAACGTCTGGCGGGCTAGTACGTTTACCTTCACGATATTCGTCGTACTCAGATCTCCATTTTGCAAAGTCAATTTTCTGACCTGAAGCGTCTTTTTCACCCCACAAATAATCGAAGCGAGGCATGATCGAGTGCGGCTGAACCAAACGAGGATTGAAGAAGTGCATCATCATCCATTCTTTGGAAGCATTGCGCGAACCAACGTGCAACAAGTCTGGTGCTTTACGATCCGAACCAAAAGCGGTTGGAGATTCACCGTTAAAGTCACCCAACATTGGTGGCGCACCGAAGACCTGCCAGTCTTGAGTTTGCTCAGGCAACAAGGTATGACACCACCAGCAACCCTCACGAACGAACATGGTCTTGCCTTTACTGGTGTTAGAAACGTCCTCATCCTTGGCAACACGCATCACATCAGCAGGAGTCCAACCCTTAGTTGCAGTCAGATTTTCGATGTAACTATATTGCTTACCCTGATAATCGCCCTTGCTGACCGTGAAGACAACATCGCCGCTTTTCGCCGCTTTGCCGATTTGCCCCTGGCCTTCACTCAATTCCTGAATGCCCGCACCCAAAATACGAGGATGCACCACACCAGGCGGCACTGTCGTTCCCGCGTTATAAACATACGCAGTCAACGGCTCCGCCAGAGCCTGCCCTGTTTTTGGGTCAGTCTTCAGCGAAACTGTTAACGGCTTGTTATGACCTAACAAGAATGGATCGTCCAGATTGAAACCCGCATCACGCCCCACCGACAATTGCTTGTCCAAAGCAATATCAGTTGAAGACACAGACGCAATATCAATACTCGGAAAAAACAAGGTGATGCACATCGAACCACCCAAAGCCATACCGAACAATCTTGATCCGATTTTATACTCTCTAAATCCAGCCATCTTTGATCTCCCTAAATTTTTATCGGCTCAATTCTTAGCGCTCGTAGGCCAATTCATGCGGCATACGACCTTGTGGCACTACAGTTCCTTTACGGGCTGTCATCCACATGTTGTACAACCACATAACGTTACCCGAGAACACCATAGTACCGCCCAACCAGCGTGCGATCATGTAAGGATGCTCCGCAATCACCACGTCGATGTAGGGAACTTCATAAATCTTACCGGCACCTTGAATCAGACCAGCGATAGTCATGGAAACCCAGTAGATCGTAAAGCCGATCAACAACAACCAGAAGTGAATATTAGCCAAAGTCAAAGAATACAATTTACGCTTCATCAAAGACTGCAAACCAAAGTAAACAGCGGCCGCTTCCAAGAAAGTCGAGAAGCCCAACAATGCCAAGTGCGCGTGAGCAACAATCCAACCCGTACCATGAATGTACCAGTTAATCGCACGAGTCTGCTGGAAACCACCTTGCATGTTCAATGGAATCGCCATCAAGCAACCAGTGATCGTAAAGCGAACTTCGACGTTCTCAACGAACATGTACCACTTGCCTTGCATCGTCAACATGATGTTAGAAACGAATGCAATCGCCGGAACCAAAATCAACACACCTTCAACAGATGCAAAAGACTTCAACCACTCAGGCAAAGGAGAAGACATCAGATGATGCGCTGCCGGTGTGGAGTAAAACACAACCACAGACCAGAAGTGCAAGTGGCCGATACGATGCGAGTACAAAGGATTACCAGTCACCTTAGGAATCGTGTAATACGCAATCGCCGCAGCAACCGGCGTAATCCACAAGCCCAATACGTTGTGCGCAAACCACCATGTCAGATAAGCCTCTGTCAAACCAGTCAGATGGAAGAATTCCGGCAGATTACCCACCAAGAAAACAATAATCACCATGAAGGTCGCAGCAGCAAAGAACCAGTTGGTTGTATAAATACCTTGCGTACGACGATTCAGAATCGTCATCCAAACGTTAACCGCCAAAGGAATAAATACGAATGTCGCCAGATACAAATCAATCGGCCAAGGAAAGTCAGAGTATTCACGACCAGAAGTAACGCCCGCCCACAATACTGTCAAACCCAGCGTCAAACCAATGTTCCAGAACATGCAGTTCCACAAACCCAACTTCTCGGACCACAACTTATTATTACCAAGCGCAGGCGTGATGTACATCATCGCCATCGCAAACGCCATTGAAATCCAGCCAAAAATAACAGCCATGACGTGAACTTGACGCATGTGACCAAAAGCAAAAAACTCATTACCGGTAACCAGGTCCGGGAACGCGAGCTTGGCCGCATTGAATGACCCCAACCCTGTTCCAATAACGAACCAAACTATAGAAGAAAAACCAAAGAAAACCGCAGAAGAACCTGACGGAATATCTTCGTTTTTAGCTAACAAATATTTAAACATGCAACCCCCCTTAATTCAAAAAAGAAAACTTAGTGATTATCTGTCTCGTTTTTTTTCTTCGGCATAAGTATGTACCACGATAGCAACATACTCGAAAACGCCAACAACACACCCAGAGAACCAGCGATCAAAGCCATAGCAACCCCCTATTTTTTATATAAACTAAAGATTTGTTCCAGACGTATTACGCTTCAGCCTTGTCGTGACGGCTCAAACCAACAGTCATAATCACGCAGAAAGCAACACCGAAAACTATCATCGCCCAGTCGATGAAGCCTGTAAATGTCGCAGGATCGTAGGCAGTCATCCCGCCGCCGCCCCAATTACTAAATCCGCCGCGCCCCATAAGACACATCAAAGTCGCGCCGAACACACTACCATTTCCCATACCCGTCAACATGCCGCCGATGACGATAATCCAAAAGGATCGAGATACCATTGAC
>JBAVPP010000193.1:0-2139 GCA_049693175.1 Gallionella sp.
CTTCACCGCCAGGTGTTTCGGACCGCTTGCATCGGCGGTCACGTAGGGCAGGTTCACTTCGGTCTGCTGCGCGCTGGACAATTCGATCTTGGCCTTTTCTGCCGCGTCTTTCAGGCGTTGCAAGGCCAACACGTCTTTTCGCAAGTCGATGCCGCTTTCTTTTTGGAATTCTTCCACCAAAAAATCGATGACGCGCATATCGAAATCTTCACCGCCGAGGAAGGTGTCGCCGTTGGTGGACATCACTTCAAACTGATGTTCACCGTCGAGTTCGGCGATGTCGATGATGGAAATATCGAACGTGCCGCCGCCCAAGTCATACACGGCAATTTTGCGATCGCCTTCTTGTTTGTCCATACCGAACGCCAACGCAGCAGCAGTCGGCTCATTGATGATGCGCTTCACGTCCAGACCGGCGATACGGCCCGCATCTTTAGTCGCTTGGCGTTGCGCGTCGTTGAAGTAAGCAGGTACGGTGATGACCGCTTCGGTGACTGGCTCGCCCAAATAATCTTCGGCGGTTTTTTTCATTTTCATCAGCACTTGTGCCGAGATTTCAGGTGCGGAAAATTCTTTGTCGCGCACTTTAATCCATGCGTCGCCGTTTTTCGCTTTAACGATTTTGAACGGCACCATGGCGATGTCTTTTTGCACCATCTTCTCATCGAAGTTACGGCCAATCAGACGCTTCACGCCATACAGCGTGTTGGTCGGGTTGGTCACGGCTTGACGTTTGGCGGGCGCGCCCACCAACACTTCGCCATCTTCCATGTAAGCGATGATAGACGGCGTGGTGCGCGCGCCTTCCGCGTTCTCAATCACCTTGGTCTTGCCGTTTTCCATGATGGCGACGCAAGAGTTAGTCGTGCCCAAGTCGATACCGATAATTTTTGCCATGATGCTTCCTTTCAAAAAGTTTGTTGAATTTCGATGCTGCGTAAATTGGGGATGCGTGTTACAAATTTCAAGTGCTTTACAAGTGCTTTATTAGAGAAGGATAAAGAGAGAAGGGTAACGACAGCGCGCAGGGTTTTCCCTTCCCCCTTGAGCACCAAAGGTGCGAACCCTTCTCTCTTCCCGTTATTTTCCTTTCGCCACCAGCACCAACGCCGGTCTCAGCACGCGTTCGTTCAGCGCGTAGCCTTTTTGCATCACGCTGACCACGGTGTTGGCGGGTTGGTCGCTATCGACCATGCTAATCGCCTGATGTTTGTGTGGGTCGAGTTTTTCGCCGACCGGATTGATTTCGCTGATGTTGAATTTTTCAAACACATTGGAGAGTTGTTTTTGGGTCAACTCCATGCCGCTTTTGAAATTTTCGATTGTGCTGTTCTTCACCGCCAATGCCGCTTGCAAGCTGTCCATCACCGCCAGCATTTCGTTGGAAAAACGTTCCACCGCAAATTTTTGCGCCTTGCTCACATCTTCGGCAGCGCGGCGGCGGATGTTTTCGCCTTCGGCTTTGGCATACATCCACGCGTCGTAATGCTCCTGCGCTTTGCGCTCGGCGGCTTGCAACTGTTCTTCCATATTGGGCATGACGGTGGTTTCCTCAGCCGTGTCAACGGCTGGCGCGTCAGTATTTGCTTCGGTTTGCGGGGTGTGTTCAGTTTGCGTCATTGTGATTCTCCTTGTTCGATTGCCAGCTAGTGGGGACGGGAACAGGGTTTTCAAGAGGCGGTGCGAAAATATTTTTTTGCATGAGATAATGCGCGCCGTTTAGTAGCTTATCCTTATGCATTCCAATAAAAACCATTACTGGCGCATCGCCGGATTCTATTTTTTCTATTACGCCTTCATCGGCATGTTCGCGCCATATTGGAGTTTGTACCTCAAGTCCATTCATTTTGACGCGGTGGAGATTTCCATTTTGCTGTCGGTGCAGCCGGTGATGCGTATGCTTGCACCGAATTTGTGGGGCTGGCTGGCGGACGGCGGCTGGGATACGCTCTCAAAATCTGCACGTTTCGTGACCACCCGCCTCGCCGCTTTTCCCGCACCAGAGGGCTATGCCCCACCGCGTCAAAGCGGCACAGGCAAACGCTTGCTGGTCATACAAATCGCCGCAACCTTGAGCGCGGTGTGTTATCTCGGCGTGTTCTTCACCACCAGTTTTTGGGGTATGTTGCTGGTGCTGTG
>JBAVPP010000194.1:0-3986 GCA_049693175.1 Gallionella sp.
AGCCCTGTGCGTCGGCCATCAGGCATGGATAGCCATCGCAATCAGCGAGGAGGAATTCATCGTGGGCGGTGACGAAAACGCGCTGGACGATGTGCAAAAGATTTGCGCGGCGCGCGGCGCAAAAACCACACGACTTAAAGTCGGAATCGCTTCGCACACGCCGTTGCTTACGGATGCGGTCGCACCGTTCCGCGCCGCACTGGCTGCCGCAAAAATAAATGCGCCGCAGGTTCATCTTGTCGCGGGCATCGATGCGGCCTGGGTATTGCGCCGCGAAGCTATGATAGAAAAACTGGCGGTGCAATTAGCGCATTCCATCGAGTGGTCGAGTTGTCTGGACATGTTGTACGAGCGAGGTTGCCGGGTGTTTCTGGAACTCGGCCCGGGACGCGCATTGGCGCGTATGACGCAGACACGTTTCGGCGATGTCGAAGCACGCGCTGTTGAAGACTTTCGATCTTTGGCTGGTGTTGCCGCATGGCTATCCAAACAGCACTTAACCGCAATACACTAAATTATTATGCATACTCACTTGGCATTTTCTGAACTGTTATTAATCGCGCTTGCCGGTTTATACGCCGGCACGCAAAACACGCTGGCGGGCGGCGGATCGTTCATCACTTTTCCCACGCTGTTACTGGCGGGACTCAATCCCTTGTCAGCCAATATCACCTCCTCCATCGCGCTATTTCCCAACCAAATCACTTCGGCATGGGCGGGGCGGAAATTGGCGGGTGACATTGGCGCACTCAGTTTGAAAAAATTATTCGGCTTGAGCGTGGTGGGTGGACTGGTGGGCGCGCTGTTGTTACTCAATACACCCGTGACTTTTTTTGCGCGTCTCGTGCCGTGGCTGGTGCTATTCGCCACCGCTATTTTTACCTGGGGCAGCTTGCGCAAAAAACCCTTGCACGGTCATCACATTCCCACACCCATTCTGGCAATCACGCAATTTTTGATTAGCGTTTATGGCGGCTATTTTGGTGGCGGTATCGGCTTTTTGATGCTGGCGGCGTTAACGCTAGCGGGTCAGCAAATGCGCATGGCAAACGCGACTAAAAACGTGCTGGCGATGGCAATGAATGCCTCGGCGGTAGTATTGTTTTTATTCTCGAATCAGGTTGATTGGCTGGCCGCATTCGCGCTGGCGATAGGCGGCATTGCAGGCGGGTTTCTCGGCGGTTATCTGGTGCACAGGCTGCCGGAAAAAATCATGCGCGGCTTTGTGGTATTGGTCGGCATCGCGCTGACCATCTGGTTGTTTTTGCGTTAAGCTTTTTGCCCGTCATTTCCGCGTGGATGGGAATGACAATTTATTCAATGAATGGCGCGCTTGGAAAAATCTTTGGGGCGAAAACCCATAATGCCCAGCGCGACGAAATATACCAGCACCCCACCGCTCACCAAGACGGTTAAACGCCCGATGCGCGCCCAGCCACCGCTGTTTAACCAGCTTGATTCACTGCCCATGCCTAACCATAACGCAAGCCCCATCGCAATCACAGCAACGACAACTTTGACGAAGAATTTTGCCCAACCGGGTTCGGGGTGATAAACACCGCGCTTGCGCAAAAAATAAAACAGAATGGCGGAATTCAAACACGCGCCCAAACCTATAGACAAGGCCAATCCGGCATGTTGCCAATGCAAAATATAAATGAATAAACCGTTCATCAATTGTGTGGCGGCTAATGTAACCAGCCCAATTTTGACTGGCGTACGAATGTCTTGTTTGGCGTAGAAAGCGGGGGCTAAAATCTTCACTAAAAGTATGCCCATCAACCCGACGCTGTAACCAATCAGCGCGTAACTGGTCATCACCACGTCATGCGCGTTGAATGCGCCGCGCTCAAAAAAAGTCGCCAAAAGCGGTATGGCAATCAAACCCAATGCCAGCGCGGCGGGCAATGCAAGCATCACCGTCAGGCGCAGCCCCCAATCGAGCAATTTTGAATACTCAACCGTGTTGCCGCTGGCAAAACACTTCGACAAGGACGGCAATAATATCGTACCAAGTGCCGCGCCCAATAATCCCGACGGAAACTCCATCAAACGGTCGGCGTAATACAACCAGGACACGCTGCCCACCACAAAAAATGACGCGACGATGGTGTTGATGATGAGACTGATTTGACTGATGGACACGCCAAACAAGGCCGGGCCCATTTGCTTGATGACACGCCACATGCCGGGGTCTTGAAAGTTCAAACGCGGAATCGGCAACATGCCGATTTTTTTCAAAAAAGGCAGTTGAAATGCTAACTGCACAAAGCCCGCGATAAACCACGCCCAAGCCAAGCCGATTATCGGTTGCGAAAAATAGGGGGTCAGCCACAACGCCCCACCTATCAAGCAAAGGTTCAACAAAATCGGCGCGAATGCAGGCACCCAAAATTTGTTGTAAGTGTTGAGTATGCCCGCCGCCACCGCCACCAGCGAGATGAAAAATATGTACGGCGACGTGATGCGCAACATCTGCACCGTCAAATTAAATTTCGCCGGATCGGTGATAAAACCCGGCGCGGTGAGATAAATAATAAGCGGCGCGGCGACGATGCCGATGAGCGTGACGATGAACAAAATCAATGCCAGCATCGCGGTGACGTGATCGACTAAAAGTTTGGTCTCGTCATGCCCGCGCCGCTGTTTGTATTCGCCGAATATCGGCACGAACGCCTGCGAGAACGCGCCCTCGGCGAACATGCGCCGCAACAAATTCGGCAAGCGCGTCGCCAGCACATAAGCGTCATTGGCGATACCCGCGCCAAACATCCCCGCAATCATCACATCGCGTGCGAACGCCAAAATGCGCGACACCAAAGTCAGTCCGCTAACGGTAGCGAGGGATTTGAGTAGATTCATTCGTGATGCGGCAAACAGAAATTAAACGCCGCGCATCATAACATCCGCATGTCCGGAAGCTATGTAATGCGGGTGTATGCAAAAAAATTTGCAATATCAGGACTTAGTCACTAGAATGCGCGCCTTTCGTCGTCAGCCCGAATTTCAAGGAGTAGTAAGTCATGGCAAATACCGCACAAGCTCGCAAGCGCGCTCGTCAAGCAGTTAAACAAAATGCTCACAACAGCAGCCTGCGTTCTGAACTGCGTACCGCAATCAAGAAGGTCATCAAGGCTGTTGAAGCCGGCGACAAAGCCGCCGCTCAAGCCGTGTACCAGTCTTCGGTTAGCACCGTGGACAGCATCGCCGACAAAAAAATCATCCACAAGAACAAAGCTGCTCGTCATAAGAGCCGTTTGTCTGCTGCGATCAAAGCAATGGCGTAATTGCTGTTGCGCGCCGGTTATCCGGGCGCAAATAGCCACGCTTTAGACCAAGCCGACAGCGATGTCGGCTTGTTTGCTTTGTACTTGCCTGAATCGAACTGATAGCTCAATATACGCACCATGAATTTTTATCGACGGCGGCCTGTCCGCTGTTTTTATTTTAAGGATGTTGTATGTCACATGTGATGAACACGTACGCAAGACTTCCCGTTGCATTTGTGCGCGGTGAAGGCGCGTGGCTTTGGGATGAGTCCGGCAAAAAATATTTGGATGGCTTGTCCGGCATCGCGGTAAACACCTTGGGTCATGCGCATCCAAAATTGACGGCGGCGATGAGCGCGCAAATCGGCAAGTTGATGCATTGCTCCAATGTCTATCAAGTGCCGGGACAAGAATTATTGGCGGATAAATTGTGCGAATTGACGCGCATGCAGGAAGTGTTTTTTTGCAACTCCGGTTGCGAAGCGAATGAAGCTGCCATCAAATTGGCGCGCATGTTTGGACACAAGCGCGACATCGAAAATCCTTGCATTATCGTGATGGAAAAAGCCTTTCACGGACGCACGCTGGCAACACTTTCGGCAACCGGCAATCGCAAAGTGCAAGTCGGTTTCGAGCCGCTGGTGACGGGTTTTGTGCGCGTGCCTTACAACGATTTGGCTGCCGTGCGGCAAGTCGCACAGCACAACAGCAACGTGG
>JBAVPP010000195.1:0-4254 GCA_049693175.1 Gallionella sp.
CCAAATCGCAAACCAAGGCACCCAGCAAGCTGGCACAAAAGCAATCTGAATTGCGCCGCATATTGACTCTGCTTAAAACTGCGTATTACACTGAATTCCGCCACTCATTCCACTCTCAAACCCACCAGTTATTCCAATCGCAAACCCACCACTGATTCCACTCTCAAAACCGCCACCCATTCCACAGTAAACCCGCCAGTCAGAGTGGCGGAGTTTCCCAAAGGTTGTTCGGCTCTCACCGCCCCAACAACCCGTTGATCCCCATCACATCCGCCTCAGTCAACACACCAGCTGCTGCCTTGAGTTTTAATCCTGCCAATAACGTGTCATAACGCGCTTTGACCCAATCGCGCTTGGCGGTAAACAGTTGTTGCTGCGCATTTAATACATCGCTGTTGATGCGGATGCCCAGTTTGTAGCCAGACTGATTACCTTTAACGCCCGCTTCACCCGCTTCGACCGATGCTTGTAACGCTTCTGATTGCGCAATGCCGTTGGTGACATCCGCATAGGACTGTCTGGCATCCGCACCTGCCTTGCGTCTCGTCTCTTCCAGCTGTGAAGCGAGTTTATCTCGGTTGGCAATCGCCTCTCGGATATGCGAACTACTTAGCCCACCTTCAAATATTGGCATGGCGAATTGAACACCCGCCACGTTTGATTTCACTCTCGATTCATAAGGCGTTGGGAAAGTTGTACTACCCGACGAGTAATTCGTCCCTGTCGATGCCACAAAGTCTAATGTCCATAAATGACCTGCACGTGATTTGGAAACGGTATATCCGGCAGAGTGTAATGATGCCTGTTGCGATAACACCATCAAATTGTTGTCCTTGGCTTTGTCTATCCACTGCCTGACATCAGCGGGTTCTGGATTGGGCGTGATGGCGGTTGGCAAATCACAGGCGCAACTGGCCCGCGAGCTGGGCGTGAGTGGTGGTGTGATCAATAACGTTATCCATGATCGCATTACTTCGTTCGCGGTTGCGACCTACATTGCCAATCTATTGAACAGCAAAGTGGATGAGCTATGGCCGGATAGATATGTGTTCAAACCGCGCGGACGTGCTGCACACAAAAATATGCAAACTGGGCATGAAACAAATGGAGGTCTGACATGACTGGTTGATGCTTACAAAATCATAGGCCAGAAAAAGCAAAGGGTTCAGAGCGGCAAACTCTGAACCCTTTTGGATACTGCATGAAACGCTAATTTCGGTGCATATTCTGCTGCTTCTAATCCAGCCTGTCAAATAGTTACTTACTGACAGGAGGCCTCTGTTTACTTCCCTTTTGAAAATCTGATCGCGTTGCGAGGATGGCGCGCGTCGGTACAACTTGGAGAACCCAGTCTGTACATCTCACATCTGTTATGCAGACTGACAGTACAGGCATACCAAACATGTCCAACAGGAGAATCGATATGAGAAAAATCCTACAAGCTTTACGGCTGTATCACGATGCCGGACAGAGTAGGCGATCCATCGCCCGCAGCCTAGGCATTTCACGCGATGCGGTCACTGATTATTTGACCCGTGCCGCAGCAGCGAAACTGGAATGGCCTCTACCAGCCACCATAGACGAGGCCGCGCTTGAGCAAAAATTATTTCCACAGTTGCGCTTCAGGGAAGTCACAAAAAAACCTGAGCCCAACTGGGCTGTGGTGCATGAAGAATTGAAGCGCAAGGGTTCGACCTTGCAAATTCTGCATGAAGAATATTTGGCTGACAATCTTGAAGGCATCAACTACAGCCTGTTCTGTCGGCGGTATCAAGTATTCAAAAAGTCGCTCAAAAATCACATGCGTCAAACCTACCGCGCTGGCGAGCGCGTATTCATGGACTATGCGGGACCTACCATGCCGATTATTGATCGTGCGTCTGGTGAAGAGCGTCGCGCACAAATTTTTGTCGGTGTATTGGGCGCATCCAACTACATCTATGCCGAGGCTCATTGGTCGCAAAAGTTGCCTGACTGGATTGCGGCGCATGTGCGCATGTTCGAGCATTTCGGTGGCGTACCCGCCGTCATCGTATGTGACAACCTCAAGTCGGCCGTCATCAAAGCAAGTCGGACTGAGCCAGTAATTAACGCTGCTTATCAAAATCTGGCCGATCACTACGGCACTGTTATTTTGCCTGCGCGCGCACGCAAACCTAAGGATAAAGCCAAAGTCGAGAATGGTGTGCTCATCACCGAGCGTTGGATTTTATTCAGGCTACGCAAACGTGTGTTCGGCAGTCTTGGTGAATTGAATGATGCAATTCGAACGCTACTGACAGAGATAAATTTACGTCCATTCCAGAAGCTGCCGGGCAACCGTCAAACAGCGTTTGAGACTATAGACAAACCAGCCTTGTTGCCCTTGCCAGAAGCAAAATTCGAGTATGCCGAATTTCACAAGGTACGTGTTGGTCTGGATAACTTGATTGAGGTTGCAGGCTGTTCATACAGTGTGCCATACGTGTTACGCCGTCGTGAGGTTGAGGTGCGATTGACTGCGACGACCGTGGAAGTCATCTACAAAGGCGAGCGCGTAGCAAGCCATGCTCGAAGTTCTGGCAATCAACCTATCAGCGACCCGCAACACATGGAACCCTCGCACCGCGCTTTTGGTTTATGGAATGCGGCGGAGTCGCTGGAGTGGGCGCAGCAAATCGGCATACATGTACATGGGTTTCTAGGGGTATTGCTTGCGGCGGCGCGCACGCATGAACACGGCTATCGCGCCACGCTTGCAATGAAAAAGCTCGCGACTGAATTTGGTAATGAGCGGTTGGATGCAGCATGTGAGCGCGGCGTAGAGATTGGTGCTACTGCCGCTTCCAGCATTCGTTCCATCTTGCGAAATGGATTGGATATGAACCCCTCTGAAAAATCAAAAGCGCATGAAGCGACATTCGAACATCCGAATGTACGCGGAGCAACTTATTACCACTAACTACTGAAAGAGAGAAAAAGCAAATGATGACGAATGACACAATCAGGAAACTAAACGAGATGAAGCTGTTTGGTATGGTCAAAGGCCTTGAGGAACAGGTAGCCAGCGCTAATGTGATGCAGCTAAGTTTTGAGGAGCGTATCGGGCTGCTGGTCGACCAAGAGGCAACCTACCGCGACAACCGCAGGTTAACGAGTTTATTGCGTAATGCGAAGCTGCGCGAAACAGCTTGCGTGGAAGATATTGACTATCGTGCGGGGCGTGGTTTGGATCGCAGTGAGATTGCATCACTCTCATTGTGCGATTGGATTAACAATGGCATCAACTTGATCATCACCGGACCAACGGGCGGTGGTAAAACGTGGCTGGGTTGTGCGCTTGGTAATCGTGCCTGTCGGCAAGGATTGACCGTTTCGTTTCAACGCTTGCCACTGCTATTGGAAGATTTATCTGTTTCGCACGGTGATGGCAGTTTCCGCAAACGCCTCGCGCAACTCGCTAAAGTTGATTTGCTGATTTTAGACGACTTCGGCATGGCCACGCTCAATGCGGTCGGACGTAATGATTTGCTTGAGGTTATTGAGCAACGCTGTGGTAATCGTTCAACCTTGCTGACTAGCCAATTGCCTGTAAACAGGTGGCACGATTATTTGAGTGGTGGCAATCCAACGGTGGCGGATGCCATTCTGGATCGTTTGGTCAGCGGTTCGAATCGCATCGAACTGAAAGGGGATTCGATGCGCAAAGTGCGCGCTAAAAGCAAACCAACCGCTTAAAAACTTACCCAACATATAACCAAGAGGTTTGATATGCCAGATACGCAAAAAATAAATTCATTGATGCCTTTAGATTTGCCACCGTTATCTGATGAAGCTGCTGTTGCAGTACAGGATTTTTTACAAGAGTTGGTTTTTAGGTTTGAGGGGCATTACAGCGGGCAGATTTTTAGATACTACGAGCAGATGAAGGAAGCACAAATGGCTGCGAAAATTGCAGCAGATGAAAAGTTCAGCAAACCGTTCTGATATGAAAAATTGATGTTAATTTTAGACCCGTCCAAGTGGCGGGTTTATTGTAGAACGGGTGGCGGTTTTGAGAGTGGAATCGGTGGTGAGTTTGAGAGTAGAACGGCTGGCTGGTTTCGAGTAGAACAGGTGGTGGGTTTGGGGTGTAATACGCACTCAACCTCGGTTTTTGGTTCTGGCGGCTTGTAACTCTGGTTTTCTTTCCGCTCGTTTCTCTCCCTTCGAGTGCGGTCGTATGCCTTGCCTGCTGGCGTACGTTCGATGCCTTTCTCTAATACCGTCCGTACC
>JBAVPP010000196.1:0-2574 GCA_049693175.1 Gallionella sp.
ACGCCGGGCATGGCGATGGACAATATAAGCAATGTCATTCCCATCGCGCCTGTCGCCGATTTGGGCGCAAATAAACGCGACAAATTGAACCGCCGCTTACAGTTATCGCATGAAGAAAAACTGGTGCTGGTCAGCATGGGCGGCATCACCTCACGATTGCCGATGGAAAACTGGCCGCGCATGGATGGCATCAAATTTTTAGTGCAAGAAAATTGGCAAGTGCAACGCGCTGACTGCATGGTATTGGAATCGCTCAACATGAGCTTTAGCGACTTGCTCGCCAGCAGCGATGCTCTGCTATGTAAACCCGGTTACGGCAGCTTTGTCGAAGCGAGCGGCAGCGGCATTCCGGTACTGTATGTGGATAGAGGTGACTGGCCGGAATCACCCGCTTTGGAAGCGTGGCTGGCGCAACACAGCGCGTGTAAAAAAATTTCGCGCGAGCAAGCGGAACAAGGCGATTTCCACGCGGAATTGCACAGCCTGCTGCAACTTCCGCGTGCCAAAAATACTTCACCTTCTGGCGCGGCGCAAGTGGCGGATTGGTTGGCACAACGACTGGCTTAAAACCTCACACGCCGTTATGCGGGACGAGCGCGCTCGTATTGTTTCGGCCATTTCACATCGGCTCGCAACTCATGCGCGGCATGTAACGGCCAGTAGGGATCGCGCAATAATTCTCGCGCGAGCAACACCACATCCGCCTGCCCTGTCGCGATGATTTGTTCCGCTTGCACAGCAGCGGTAATCAGTCCGACCGCGCCGACGGCGATGCCCACTTCGTTTTTAATCACGGTCGCAAACGGCGTTTGAAAACCCGGCGCAACCGGAATTTTTGCATCGGGCACTAAACCGCCAGTCGAGCAATCAATCAAATCGACACCGGCCTCTTTAAGCCAGCGACACAGCTGTATGGACTGCGCCAAATCCCACCCGCCCTCCACCCAATCCGTCGCAGAAATACGCACCAACAAAGGCAGGTGTTGCGGGATGATTTCACGCAAGGCATGAACCACACGCAAGGGCAGACGCGCGCGATTTTCCAAGCTGCCACCATATTCATCGGCGCGCTGATTACTCAATGGTGACAAAAATTGATGCAGCAAATAGCCGTGCGCCATGTGCAGTTCGATCACCTCAAAACCCGCAGCCAGACTGCGTTTAGCAGCAGCGACAAAATCCGCAACGACACCATCCAGTTCGCTTGCGGTCAAGACGCGCGGTAAAGGCGAACTCGCGGAAAAAGCCAGCGCGCTAGGCGCGACGACTTGCCAGCCACCGTTGTCCGGCGACAACGCGCCGCGACTCAGCCAAGGCGCGTCGGTGGATGCTTTTCGTCCGGCGTGCGCCAACTGTATGGAAGGAATCGCACCTTGTTCGCGTATGAAATTTGCGATGGGCGCGAGCGCTGCCGCGTGTTCATCCGACCAGATGCCCATGTCGTGCGGCGAGATGCGACCTTCGGGAACAATCGCGGTCGCTTCCACCATCACCAATGCCGCGCCCCCGACCGCGCGACTACCCAGATGCACCAGATGCCAAGCGTCCGCCATGCCGTCACGCGCCGAGTATTGGCACATGGGCGAAACGAAAATGCGATTCTTGAATTCAAGATCGCGCAACTTAAAAGTTGAAAATAGCGCACTCATTTTTTCTCCTGATTTAGTATTAAAGCGGCCAAACAAAAAATTTCAAATTCCCGCCCACCACAGGCGCAATCTCAAGCCTACGCCAGTTGTGTATCCGACTTCGATAAAATGTATTTTGCAATCGGGCGAAATAATAAAACTGGCGGGTACAGCATGTACGCCCCACGCTTTCGCGAGACTGCCGTCCGCGTCATTCAACACTGGAAAATCGAGGTTTTGTTCGCGCAGGTGACGAGTCACTTCTTGCGCATTTCCGCTTTGCATAGCGACGGTGATTACGTCAGGGTAATCATGTGCGATGGCGTTGATACTGCCCTGCTCGGCGCGGCAAATACTGCACCATGTCGCCCAGAAATGCACCAGTACAGGACGCGTCGGATGCGCGGGTAATTCGTACTGCATACCGGCGAGAGTAGCTCCTTGCAAAGCGGGCGGCGCACCACCCACCATATCGCGTTGCTGCCAAGCGCGTATGCCGCTGACCAAGGCGATGAACAGCAAAACATTGAGGGCGAAACCGCGCCACATTTTTGCACGCGAACGCGGTGCGATTTCAGAACTCATTGTTTTGCTCACCTTGCTTTCTGAATGCCGCGATGCGGCGACGGTCACGCTTGCTCGGACGACCTTTGAAGGCAAACAGCGGCGCATCCACTTTGAGTTGCTCTGCCAGCACCGCACGCTGTTCACGGCTTGCATCCGTCTCGCGATAAAGTTTTTGTGCCTCGCTAGCCGGACCGCGTTTGTTGGAAATCGCCAGCACTTCTATCAGAAAACGAAAGCGTCCCAACTGCATGTCCAGCATGTCGCCCGGCCCTACCGTTTTGGCGGGTTTGGCGCGCACCTCATTGACCATCACTTTGCCGCTTTCCACCGCGTCGGCGGCCAAGCTGCGCGTCTTGTAAAAGCGCGCCGCCCACAACCA
>JBAVPP010000197.1:0-3190 GCA_049693175.1 Gallionella sp.
CTTTCAATCCATCAAAAACGCCTGGCGGGCAAATCGGGATGATGGTTTGGCGGCGGTTATCACTTTTTTTGCAACGCTGGCTTTCGCGCCGAATATTCAAAACGGAATTCTTACCGGCATCATTTTGTCGCTCTCGCTTTTGTTGTTCCGCATGATGCGTCCGCGAGTGGCGATACTCGGTTTGCATAGCGACACCACCTTGCGTGATGCGGTGCGCCACAATCTTCCGCCGCTGCACCCCAAGCTGGGTGCGATTCGTTTTGACGGCGCGTTGCGTTTTGTCAACGTATCTTATTTTGAAGACGCGCTACTTAAACTGGAAAGAGAAAATCCTGAAATCGAGTGCATTCTGGTGCAGTCCAGCGGCATTAACGAGATTGACGCGTCCGGCATCGAGATGCTCAAAAATGTGCTGGAGCGGTTTAAGAGTAGCGGCATCAAACTCGCGTTCAGCGGATTAAAAAAACAGGTTTCCGACGTGATGGACAGAACCGGATTGAGCGAAAAAATCGGCGCGGAAAATATTTATGCAACCGACAGTTGGGCGATAGAGGGACTATGCCTGCGGCTGGATAACCAGACCCCCACACAACCATGAAAACTAATTCCGCATTGAATCTTTCGCAATATTTTCGTCCGCGTTTGATAGACGCGTTAAAGGGTTACAACAAAGCGCGTTTCACCACCGATGTGACTGCCGGTATTACTGTCGGCGTGATTGCATTACCACTGGCGATTGCGTTTGCGATTGCGTCCGGCGCGAAACCGGAGGCGGGCATTTTTACCGCCATCATCGCCGGATTTATTATTTCCGCACTGGGTGGTTCGCGTGTGCAAATCGGCGGGCCGACCGGCGCGTTCATCGTCATTGTGTACGGCATCATCGAGCATTACGGATTTGCCAATCTGCTTATTTGCACCATCATGGCGGGCGTGATGCTGGTGGCGATGGGGCTGGCGCGTATGGGAAATCTGATTAAATTTTTCCCGCGCCCGCTGATACTCGGCTTTACCAGCGGTATTGCGGTGCTGATTATTTTTAGTCAGGTCAAAGATTTTATGGGCTTGAAAACCGCCAGTTTGCCTGCCGATTTTTTTCCGAAACTGAACGCGCTGTATCAAGCGCTGCCTAGCTTCGATTTGATTACGCTGTTGCTAGCATCGAGCTCGGCGGCGTTGATTTGGTTTTATCCCAAGTCGTGGGCGCAAAGGTTACCTTCGCCTTTGCTGGCACTGGTGCTGGGTACGCTGGCCGTCACTTTGTTCAAGCTGCCGGTGGAAAGCATAGGCACAAAATTCGGCGGAATTCCGCAAGGTCTGCCGTCATTCGATATTCCCGAATTCAGCTTTGCGACATTGCGGCATTTGATTTCTCCCGCCATGACGATTGCACTATTGGGAGCGATTGAGTCTTTGCTTTCCGCATCGGTGGCGGACGGCATGATAGACGACAAACATGATCCGAATCAGGAGTTGATTGCGCAAGTTATCGCCAATATTGTCACGCCATTTTTTGGCGGTATCCCCGCGACCGGCGCGATTGCCCGCACGGCGGCGAATGTGCGTTCCCATGCCAGCAGTCCGATTTCCGGTATTGTGCACGCGCTGACTTTGCTTATCATCGTGCTGGTTGCCGCGCCGCTCGCCAAAAATATTCCGTTGGCAACCCTGTCGGCGATTCTGTTAATCGTCGCGATCAATATGGGCGAATGGGAAGGTTTTCGCACCCTGAAAAAATATCCGCGTAGCGATAGCGCGGTGTTGCTGGCGACATTTTTACTTACGGTGATTTTCGATTTGACCGTGGCGGTTGAGGTCGGTATGTTCATCGCGATATTTTCTTTTATCCGGCGCATCACTGATTTGACGCACGTCAGCATCGCCGAAGAATCACCGCATATCGACGATAGCGAAGCCACGCAGTTGCGCAAAGGTGTGCCACCGGGTGTGATGATTTATCGCGTGTTTGGCGCGCTGTTTTTTGGCGCGGCGGACAAACTGGAAACCATCATGCAGCAAACGCACACCGAACCGGATGTGTTGATTTTGACCATGCACGAAGTCATCAGCATGGATGCCAGCGCGCTGCACTCCTTGGAACATTTGCACGGAAAATTACGCAAAAAAGGGCAGCATTTGATTTTGAGCGGACCGCATACCCAGCCTTATTTTCTGATGCATCAAGCGGGATTTTTCGATAAAGTAGGCAAAGAAAATGTGGTGGCGAATTTGGATGATGCAATCGCGCGAGCCAAGAAATTATTGGGGCAACATCTTTAGAAAGTAGCGCGCTACATAAGTAATTGCTTAATAATAACCCTTAGGGGGTATGTGTATTTCGCCGTGTTGGGTATGGACGCAAGCGGGTGGCGCGTTCCTAATTAAACTTTTGTGACATGGCAGTAAGTCTCGCCTCGAAATTTACTTCGATGGCGGTTTTTTTAACCAGTGGGAGATTAGAAATGAATTTTGATAAAGAGTTTGATGCCAGCGGTATGTCCTGTCCTTTGCCTATCGTGAAGACCAAAAAAGCACTCGTGGATATGCAATCCGGGCAGGTGTTAAAAGTCATTTCCACTGACTGCGGTTCGGTCAAAGACATGCAGGCTTTCGCCGATCAGACGGGCAACACTTTGCTGTCCAACACGGAAGAGGGCGGCAAGTATATTTTTATGATGCAGAAGAAATAAGCTCTCCTGCATCTATCACTGAAGGAATAATATGACTACCAAAAAAATGGCGATTATCGCCACCAAAGGCACGCTGGATATGGCTTACCCGCCATTCATTCTGGCATCCACCGCTGCCGCACTGGGCTATGACGTGCAAATCTTTTTTACCTTTTACGGTTTGCAATTGCTGCGCAAAGATTTGTCCGATGTGATGATTAGCCCGCTGGCGAACCCTGCCATGCCGATGCCGATTCCTATGCCGGTGATGGTGCAGATGTTGCCTGGCATGGAGTCCATGGCGACCATGATGATGAAGCAGAAGCTCAAGAAACATGGCGTGGCCTCGCTGGAAGAATTGCGCGATTTATGTTTGGAAGCGGATGTGAAATTTATCGCCTGTCAGATGACGGTTGATTTGTTCGAGTTCGATAAGAGCGAATTTATCGAGCAATGCGAATACGGCGGCGCGTCCACTTTCTTCGGCTTTGCCGGTGAGACCGATATTTGTTTGTTTGTGT
>JBAVPP010000198.1:0-3743 GCA_049693175.1 Gallionella sp.
TTCCAACATTTCTTTGTCGTCACTCATCACGCTATCGTCCAGCGTCACGCGACGCACATCATGGGAACAAGTCATCAACACTTTAACCATGCCCGATGCCGCCTGACCTTCGACCTCCACAGTCGCCAATTCAGCTTTGGCTTTTTCCATATTTTGCTGCATTTGCTGGGCTTGCTTCATCAAGCCGCCTAATCCGCCCTTCATCATCTTCTTGCTCTCCTAAAAAACTATATTGGTCTAATTGTTTCGGGTATCACGTGCGCATCCAATTCTGCTTGCGCCGCAATTACAAAACTGTCCGCCGCAATGGCTTGGTTCGCCTGTTGTTGCTTGTCTTGTTTGACTTGCTGTTCGACCACGGCGGGCGTGGCGACACTCACTTTACCCAGCGCGATATGCAATTTTATCGGCTGCGCAAAATATTCGCTTAACACCGTTTGTAATCGCTCAAACGCAACTTTATTGCTTTGCAAGCCTTTATGTTCCGGCGACAGATTCAAGGTCAGCACACCGTCCTGGAAACTTTGCAACACACAGTTTTTTGCCAACTGCCCCGCCAATCCTTGCAGGTTTAATTGTGTCAACAAAGTTGCCCAATCCGGCATTTGTCCCGCATTCAAAACTGGCGCGACCATGGCTGCTGCGACTTTAACCGGTGCGTCATAAATTGTTGCGGGTGCGCGTTCTTGTGCCGAATTAACGGGTACAGTTGGCGCAGCAAGCGGCGCGATTTTAGCGGCACTTTGCTGCACACTTTTCACAGCCGCACCTTTGCCCGGCGCAAACGCCAACATACGCAACAAAGTCATGGTGAAGCCCGCATACTCATCGGGCGCGAGATCAATTTCATCGCGTCCGTGTATCGCGATTTGGTAATACAACTGCACGTCTTCGGCGGACAATAATTGCGCCAATTCCAATAAGGCGACGCGGTTCGGCTCATCGTCAGCAATCGCTTGCGGCACAGTCTGCGCCAGCGCGATGCGATGCAACAAACTCGCCAATTCTTGCAACGCCACATCGAAAGCAATGCTGCGGCTCGCCATATTGTCTGCCAGTGCAAGCATCGCAACGCCATTTTGCTGTTGTACCGCGTTCAGCAAATCGAACAAATAACTTTGGTCTATCGCGCCCAACATATTGCGCACCACCGCCTCGTTCACACTGCCTGCGGCAAACGCAATCGCCTGATCCATCAGACTCAGGGCGTCGCGCATACTGCCCGCTGCGGCGCGCGCCACCAGATTCACCGCCGTCGCTTCAAACGCAATTTGCTCTTGCCCCAACACGTATTGCAAATGCGTGGCAATCAATGCGGGCGGCAATTGCTTGAGATTAAATTGCAGACAACGCGACAACACCGTGACCGGAATTTTTTGCGGATCGGTGGTGGCGAGTATGAATTTCACATGCGCGGGCGGTTCTTCCAGCGTCTTCAGCATCGCGTTGAATGCCGATTTAGAAAGCATGTGAACTTCGTCGATGATATACACCTTGAAGCGCGCGGCGGTCGGTGCGTATAGCGCGCTTTCTAACAACTCGCGCATACTATCGACTTGCGTATTCGAGGCGGCATCCAACTCGATCAAATCAACGAATCGCCCGCTGTCGATTTCGGCACACGCGCTACACACACCACACGGCGTGGCAGTGATGCCCGTCAAACAATTTAACGATTTTGCAAAGATGCGCGCGATGGTGGTCTTGCCCACACCGCGCGTGCCGGTAAACAAATACGCATGATGCAAACGGTTCTGCGACAGCGCGTTCGTCAACGCCTGAACAACGTGTTCCTGCCCTGCCAGTTGGGCAAAGTTCTTCGGTCGCCATTTGCGGGCTAGTACGGTGCTAGCGGACATATTGGACATAAAACTCTGCTTAGGTGATAGCGACGTGAACCATTTCACATCGCCGAATAGGAGGCGAGCCTTACCCCCGGCACTTACAATAAATAGCTGTGGCTGCTTCCTTCCGGACCTGACCAGGTTCACTACCTTGCAATGCGGGGAGACCCGCCAATCTTTTACAGTGCATTCAAAACTACTGCGCTCGACATAACCGCGTTGCGCTCGAACTCAAAATCCTCATGTGCACAAGCACATTCCGGTTTTTCATTTTCGCGCGCCTTGTCATGCCATCGCTCGCTACGTTTTTAATACACTGCTTCCAACCTGCTGCGCACCACGATAGCTGCGTTGCTCTCCTGTCGCTCGCTACGGTTGGCAACTCTTAATTACTCGCGTAAAACTGCACTTCGCGCTGGGTAAAACTTTTCAAACTAAATCGGCTTCACCGGTATCATCCCGATGCGGTGTTTCCACTCCGCCGGACCGATGTCATGCACCGATCTGCCTTGCGTATCGACCGCCACTGTCACCGGCATATCTTTTATTTCAAATTCGTATATCGCTTCCATCCCCAAATCGGCAAACGCCAGCACTTTCGCGCTGCGTATGGCTTTGGACACCAAGTATGCCGCGCCGCCCACCGCGATTAAATATACCGCCTTGTGATCTTTAATAGCTTGGATTGCAACCGATCCGCGCTCGGCTTTGCCGATCATGCCCATCAAACCGGTCTGCGCCAACATGGCTTCGGTGTATCTATCCATGCGTGTCGCGGTGGTCGGGCCTGCGGGACCGACAGCCTCATCACGCACAGGATCCACAGGCCCAACATAATAAATGAAGCGGCCATTAAAATCCACGCCATCCGGCAATTTCTCGCCGCGCGCCAACATTTCGGTGATGCGTTTATGCGCCGCATCGCGTCCCGTCAACAACTTACCGGACAGCAAAACCGTCTCGCCCGGTTGCCATTTTGCAATGTCCTCGCGTGTCACCGTATCGAGATTCACACGCCGCGCATTCTCCGCCGCATGCCAATGCACATCGGGATAATCCGACAACAGCGGCGGTGTGAATTGCGCCACGCCTGTGCCGTCCAATTCAAAATGTATGTGCCGGGTCGCGGCGCAATTCGGAATGATGGCGATGGGTTTAGAAGCCGCGTGAGTGGGGTAATCCAAAATTTTCACATCCATCACCGTGGTCAGCCCGCCCAAACCCTGCGCGCCTATGCCTAGCGCGTTGACCTTGTCATACAGCTCGATGCGTAATTCTTCGATGCGATTTTTTGCGCCACGCGCTTTCAGCTCCTGCATGTCCATAGCTTCCATCAAGGCCTCTTTAGCCAGCAACACGGCTTTTTCAGCCGTGCCGCCTATACCGATACCCAACATACCCGGCGGACACCATCCAGCCCCCATTTCTGGCACGCGCTGCAACACCCATTCGACAATGTCATCACCGGGATTGAGCATTTCCATCACCGCTTTATTTTCCGAGCCGCCTCCTTTGGCAGCGATGTCTATACTAATTTTGTCGCCCTGCACCAATTCGATATGCACCACCGCCGGCGTGTTATCGCCTGTGTTTTTGCGCTTGCCCGCCGGGTCGCTGACGATAGACGCGCGCAACACATTGTCGGGTTGCAAATACGCTTTACGCACACCCGCGTTGACCATCTCGGTCACGTCCATGGTCGCATCCCAACGCACATTCATACCGACACGCACAAATGCCACCACGATGCCGGTGTCCTGACAGATAGGCCGATGACCTTCGGCGCACATACGCGAATTGGTGAGAATTTGCGCCATCGCATCTTTGGCGGCGGGCGATTCTTCCTTGGCGTAAGCGTGCGCCAGAGCTTTGATAAAATCGGTCGGGTGATAGTAGGAA
>JBAVPP010000199.1:0-1648 GCA_049693175.1 Gallionella sp.
GTCGCGAGTTGTAACCTTTAACTTCGTTGTGATATTTGATACGTGATCCGTAATTTCCCAACATGCGAATTTTTTCGGCGAGTGCTGCATCATTGGTGGTCACCGCGCCACCATCGCCGAGGGCACCCAGATTTTTGCCCGGATAGAAACTGAAACCGGCGGCATCACCTAGCGTGCCGACACGCTTGCCTTTGTAGCGCGCACCATGCGCTTGCGCGGCATCTTCGATTACTTTGAGATTGTGCTTTTTTGCGATGGCATTGATGGAATCCATGTCGGCAGGTTGTCCATACAGATGAACTACCATGATGGCTTTGGTGCGCGGTGTGATGGCGGCTTCAATGAGTGCGGGGTCGATGTTGTAGGTGCGTATATCGGGTTCGACAGGTATCGGTATCGCGCCTGCGTAGCTAGCCGCAAGCCATGTGGCGATGTAAGTGTTGGAGGGAACAATGACCTCATCCCCGTCGCCAATATCGTAAGCGCGCAAAATCAGATGCAGCGCATCAAGACCGTTACCAACACCAATGCAATGTTCGGCTTCGCAATAAGTCGCAAACTCTTGTTCAAAATACTTGAGCTCATTACCCTGTATGTACCAACCTGAGTCTAACGTCCGCTTAAAAGCCTCTTCAAGTTGGATGCGTAACTCCACGTGCGGTGACTTGAGATCAAGGAAAGGGATAGGATTTTTTTCAGACATGGTTTGCTCGCTACGACATTGGGGATTATTTATTTTTCGCTTCGGCTTTTCCGACAAATTGTATGTAATCGCGGATGTAATCTGTTTCGTCATAATGTTCCGATGCCAGCACCATACATACCGCACCGGAGGAAAAGTTATCCAGATCACGCCACATCATCGGGCAGACATACAGTCCATAATGTGAACGGTTCATGTGGAAACGTTGTTTGTTTCGACCGTCATCCAGTACCACGTCAAAACTGCCTGACATAGCCACAATAAACTGATGCAGTTTTTTGTGTGCATGAGAGCCACGGTCTGATCCTCCGGGAACATCATAGAGGTAGTAAACACGCTTGATGTCGAACGGAATATGTTGGCCGCCTTCGATAAATGACAGGTTACCGCGTGGGTCGGTTATCTTGGGCAGATTGATAGTCTTGCAATCTTCTAGGCTCATATCGACCTCACGACTTTAGCAGGGTTGCCAATAACGACAGTATTTGCGGCCACGTTTTTAGTTACCACAGAACCCGCACCTATCATGGCGTTCTCGCCTATCGTGATGCCGGGAAGAATAGTTGCATTTGCTCCAATCGATGCGCCCGCTTTAATAGTTGTGTGCAAAAATTGTTCAGGATAAATCTTTGAGCGGGGAAAAAGATCGTTGGTGAATGTTACATTCGGGCCGATAAAAGCATTATCCTCAATACGTATGCCATCCCAAAGTTGGACACCGCTTTTGATTGTTACGTTGTCGCCGACAACCACATCATTTTCGATTAGAACTTGCGCGCAGATGTTGCAGTTTTCCCCAATCTTGGCATTGGCAAATACTACGCAAAATTGCCATATGCGAGTCCCTTCGCCTATGTCGTTGCTTTTAACATCAGCAAGCGGGTGTACGTTTTTTAACATCTAAATTCCTATGAATTCATCGGATTACTAACGAAAAAGCATAGA
>JBAVPP010000200.1:0-2373 GCA_049693175.1 Gallionella sp.
ATCGTTCGGTATGCTTTTCCACAACGCCACGCTCATGGTTTCCGGCATTTGCGTCTGCCAGGAAAATCCGAAATACAACAACGCGAAAAACGCACCATGCACAACAAAGGCAAGGATGCCCGCCGGAAATTTATAGGATGGTTGGTAGACCGCCACGCTCATTTATTCTTCGCTTGAGTCAGCAGGCCGATCTTCTGAATATGCTGTTGTTGCAGCATATCCATGACGTTGATGACTTCCTCGTAACGCACGTTTTTATCGGCGGAAATCACCACCGCCTGCTCGGCTTGCGCGCTTTGTTTGTCTTTGATGAGCGCGACCAATTCGTCACGCGACACCCGCATTTCACGTTCTCCCTTGGCGTGATCGCGCAACGCCAGCGTCGCATCTTTTTTGATGATGACCTCCATAGGCGCGACGGCGGGGGCGGTAGATTTCCCCAGCGACGGCAAATCCACCTGGCCCGGATTCATCATCGGCGCGGTGACCATGAAAATCACCAGCAACACCAGCATCACGTCGATGTATGGCACGACGTTAATCTGGTTCATCAAACGATTTTTATTGCGGCGATTAGTTCGCATTAGAACAATTCCTGCGGACACCGCTTAAAACCGTCGCGAGCGGGATGAATGGCAAGGCGCGAGAACGGAACGATTGAGACATACCGTATGGGTAGACGATTGAGTGAGTAACGAGCAACGCCGCCAGCCGCCCGCGCAGTAGGTTTTTAGTGGTGTTCATGGTTGGCGTTGAAGGACATTGGAAAATTCTTCGGTAAAACTCTCGAAACGCGTCGCCAAACGGTCGATGTCGCGCGCATAACGGTTATACGCCACCACCGCCGGAATCGCCGCGAATAAACCCATCGCGGTCGCCACCAAGGCTTCCGCGATGCCGGGCGCGACGTGCGCCAACGTGGCTTGCCCGACATTCGCCAAGCCGCGAAACGCGTTCATAATTCCCCACACCGTACCGAACAAACCGACATATGGGCTGACCGAACCGACGCTGGCGAGAAACGCCAGATGCGATTCCAACTCATCCATTTCGCGCTGATATTTCGCACGCATCGCACGACGCGTGCCGTCCATCACCGCGCTGGAATCCATACCATGCTGGCGTTTGAGTTTAACGAATTCAACGAAACCCGCGACGAATATACGTTCCAGCGCACCCGCGTCTTTTTCAGCTCGTCCAACAGAGTCTTTATACAAAACATTCAAATTGGGATTGCGCCAAAATTCTTCCTCGAATTCTCGCGTCAATTTCGCCTCGCGGCGGATGGTGAACATTTTCATAAAAATGTACCACCACGACAGCATCGACACCCCCAACAGCAACAACATCACCAGTTGCACCAACACGCTGGCGTGGGCAATTAAATGTACAAACGATAAGTCTTGAACCACTTCCATATTTATAACCTCTGCTAAAACGGAATAATTTTAATCCGTGATTCCCGCCTACGCGGGAATCACGCGACAGGTACTTACAGCTAGATTTTCCACTTCTCGCGCAACACTTCCGGCACGCTGATAGGCTTAAATGTCGCTATCGCCACACACACCAGATGCACTTCGCCTTCAGTCAAAATTTCCTCGCCGCGCTTCACGGTTTGTAGCAACGTGACGCGACTGCGGCCAATGTCTTTGACTACCGCCGTCACCTCCAACATGTCGTCCAACAGCGCGGGTTTGAGGTAATCAATCTTCATAGCACGCACCACAAACACCGCGCCAAATTCCTTCATCAACGCGCCGTTGCTAAAGCCGCACACGTCACGCAACCATTCGGTGCGCGCGCGTTCCATAAAATTCACATAACTGCCGTGATACACCACGCCACCCGCATCGGTGTCGTGAAAATACACGCGTACCGGCAACGAAAATTTTTTGTGTTTACTCATCGAGCAAGTCTCCATTAACAGGCGTATTTAATGCCCGCAAACCAAAATGTTGATAAGCATGTGCGGTGGCGATGCGTCCGCGCGGTGTGCGTTGCAAATAGCCTTGCTGAATGAGATAGGGTTCGAGCACATCTTCTATCGTGTCGCGCTCTTCGCCTATCGCGGCGGCGAGATTATCCACACCCACCGGCCCGCCCATAAATTTTTCGATGACGGTCAACAGTAATTTTCTGTCCATCACATCCAATCCTTGAGTATCCACATCCAGCATGGTCAGCGCGGCATCGGCAACGGCGCGACTCGCCACGCCTTGCGCTTTCACATCCGAATAGTCGCGCACGCGGCGCAGCAGACGATTGGCAATTCGCGGCGTGCCGCGCGAGCGTTTGGCGATTTCCAGCGCGCCATCCTGCGCCAGATTCATTTCCAACAATCCCGACGAGCGCATCACGATGCGCTGCAAT
>JBAVPP010000201.1:0-1555 GCA_049693175.1 Gallionella sp.
GAAAAACTGGTAGCATGAACGCCTCCTCTTGGAAGACTAATTACCGAGGGAAGCTCAAAGAAATAATCCCAACCATAATTCTTGGGGCGTGTAATCCTAACTTGGCTTATGAAGCCTACACAGCCAATAGCGATGTGGCGTGTTTGCTTCCGTGCAATGCGGTAATTCGTGAAATCAAGCCGGGCGTTATTTCATTGGAATTTGCGAAAGCCACTTCGATGATGACTATATTAGGCGAAAACAACCTTGTAATACTAGTATATAGACCCATTAATTACGAAACATAATGTCGAGCCATTTTCGTGTCTGCATCCTGCCGAGTAAACGACCACTCGATGCCACGTTGCTCCGTGTTCCGGCGTAACTGCCAGGCATTCACTTCTGTGATGATCGTGGCCTGATCTGGCAAGCGCCGATCAAGGCACTGGCGATCAAGAATGCCGATTTCGATTTCAGCCATGTTGAGCCAACTGGCATGTTTCGGTGTGTAGTGAAATACAACACGTCGCAGCAGTGACTTTGCTTCTTTAACACCGAGTACCTCCTCGAAGCATTTACGGAAATGGGTATTGAGATTGTCCATCACCAAATGGATACGTCGCGCCGTGGCATAAACCTGTTGGAGCAAGTACTGTACGAAAGCTACGAAGTCGGTCTTGGCACGATGATCGGTGACTACGACTGTCCGTCGCCCGCCTTTTGGCTCGACCGCCACGAACAGATTGCAAGTGCCTGCACGGACATACTCGTAATCCTGCTTCGACGGCGAACCGGGCTGGATAGGCAAAGGCGGACGCGAATCCCAGAGCAGTTGCTTGCTCTTTTCGTCTAGGCAAACGACGGGTTCCTTCGGATGGAAGGGGCGGGCATAAAGGTCGAGCAGGTCGTACATTCGCCGCCGATATTCCTCGTTCAGAACACCAATGCACCACATCATCTTGCACCATGGTTTGAGGCAGTTTTTTTTAGCAGACGGCGAATCGTCTCGCGGCTGATCGGGCCAATATCCGCCTGCTTTTGTGCCGCCTGTTCCAGCAATTCCAGTGTCCAGCGTTTGGCGCCTTCGGGAGGCTCCGAGCAGGCCAAGGCGGCAATCTGTGCCTCAACGTCGGTATCGTACTCTTTGGGTTTGCCTGAACGTGCAACATCGCACAGTGCGTATTCGACACCACCATCTAGATATGCGCTCCGTGTCCGCCAGATGGCGGTTCGTCCAACGCCGAGAACTTCCATGATTTGCGCTTCAGGTATCCCTCTATCAAGGGCAGACAAAATATGTGCCCGATTGACTTCTCGGACATGGCGCAAACCCTTTGCACGATATGATTCGATTAACTCGCGATCCTCATCGGTAAGTTGTAGATCGGTCTGTCGCATGGCTGTCTCCTCATCATGGGGTGGGCATGCAACAGTATAATACATGTTTCGTTATTTATGTGTTTATGAACTAGTTATCTGGCTTCAGCCCGATGCAAAATATCAGGTAAAACCAAACAAATTACAAAATAGCTGCATCCTTTTTCGGTTTGGTTCGTCTTCACAGTACAAGTTACTT
>JBAVPP010000202.1:0-4342 GCA_049693175.1 Gallionella sp.
CTTAACCTCTATGCCTTACCCGCCGCGACTTACCAATTATTTTGGGCGCAACTTGAAGACAGTTATTTTCTCGATCACGAAGCGCAAGAAATCGCTTGGCATACACGCTTGCTGGCGTTCAAAGTCAACGCCGATACCGCCATCGTGAAAGCGCGCCTGAGTCGCGTCGGCGAAGGTCTGCAAGTGCTGGTGTATTGCCCGGATCAACGCGCCTTGTTCGCGCGCATTTGCGATTTTTTTGCGCGCATGAATTACACCATCGTTGAAGCCAAAATACACACCACACGCCACGGCTACGCGCTGAATAGTTTTCAGATTATGCAAGCCGCACCGGGCAACACTTCGTATCGCGACATCATGGCATATATCGAATTTGAGTTGGCGCAAGAAATATTGCTCGCCAAACCCATCAGTGTCACCGCCAGCGGGCGTATGAATCGCCAGCTCAAGCATTTCCCTATTGGCAACAAAGTCAATCTGGAATCCGGCAGCAGTGGCTTGTACATGTTGTCTTTTATCGGCGGCGACCGCCCCGGACTACTGGCGCGTATCGCGCAAATTTTCGACCAACATCAAGTGCGATTGCATAGAGCCAAGATCAACACCTTGGGCAGCCGCGCCGAAGATGTGTTCTGGCTCAGTGGCGAGACATTGAACAATCCGGCGCAATCGACAGAATTATTGATGGCGTTGCTGGAAAAAGTTTGACGCGCATTTCACTTATAATGCCAGCCCTGTTCGCATCGCACATTCTTTCATGCTGTTTTCCTCCCAACATTCCAGTCCCCGTTATAGCAATCTGAACGGCTCATCCGACGCGCTGGCGTTGGCGCAACTCGCCGAGCAAAAATCTCCGTTGGTGGTCATCGCCGCGAACGCGCTGGAAGCACAACGCCTGATGGAGGAGATTCCATTTTTTTCACCCAAGTTGCGCGTGCATTTATTGCCGGATTGGGAAACGCTGCCATATGACCATTTTTCGCCGCATCAGGATTTAATCTCGGAAAGACTGGCGACGCTGCATCACATACGTAGCCAGAATTGCGACGTGGTCATCGTGCCTATAACGACCGCGTTGTATCCATTGCCGCCTGTTGAACATCTTGCCGCTTATACTTTTTTCATCAAGCGCAAGGAAAAGTTAAACGTCACGCAACTGCGCGAACAACTTACCCTCGCCGGTTACAACCATGTGCAGCAAGTTCTCACGCCAGGTGAGTATTGCGTGCGCGGCGGTATCATAGATTTATTCGCGATGGGCAGCGTGTTGCCGTATCGCATCGATTTGTTCGACGATGAAATCGAGACCATTGCCACCTTCGATGTGGACACGCAGCGCACCTTGTATCCCGTACCGGAGATACGTTTGTTGCCCGCACGCGAATTTCCGCTGGATGAAAAAGGTCAGGCAACTTTCCGGCAGAATTTTCGCGATAGATTTGAAGGCGACCCGTCCAAATCGCGCATATACAAAGACGTGAGCAAAGGCATCGCGCCCAGTGGTATCGAATATTATTTGCCGCTATTCTTTGAAAAGACCGCGACGCTGTTCGACTACTTACCCAAACATGCGACGCTGTGCCTGCATCACGATGTTCATGCCGCCATTGCCACTTTCAGCAAAGATGCCGCGTCGCGCTACAACTTGTTGCGCGGCGATCCGCAACGTCCGCTACTGGAAACCAAAGAATTATTTTTGGATGCCGAGCAATTTTTTATACGCGCCCAAGAGTTTGTGCGTGTGGATATTGTTGCAGACGCAAGCAGCGCAACACACACGCCCTGCGCCACCGCCGCGCTGCCTAATATCGCGGTGGATAGGCGCGCGGAAATTCCCACACACGCCTTCCAAAATTTTTTACAAGGCTATGCCGGAAGGGTCTTGTTGCTCGCCGATAGTTTGGGCAGACGCGAAATCATCTCCGGCTATTTGAAAGAATACGGACTCGCGCCTACACAGTACGAAGACTACGCCGCATTCGTCGCCGGTAAAGAAAAATTCGCCCTCGCCGTCGCGCCGATACAAAACGGCTTCATGCTGGTCGATGAAAAATTTTCCATCGTCACCGAAACTGAACTGTATGCCGCGCAAGCCCGCAGCCGTGCCGCACGCAAGGTCAAGCAAAGCAATGTCGAACACATGTTGCGCGACTTGTCCGAACTCAAACCAGGCGACCCGGTGGTGCATGAGCAGCACGGCATCGCGCGCTATCGCGGCTTGGTGAATCTCGATTTAGGAGAAGGCGAAAATGAATTTTTATTGTTGGAATATGCGGGCAACGACAAGCTTTACGTGCCGGTTGCGCAACTGCATGTCATCAGCCGTTACAGCGGCGGCGCGGCAGAGAGCGCGCCTTTGCATAAGCTCGGCAATGGCGCGTGGGACAAAGCCAAACGCCGTGCCATGCAACAAGTGCGCGACACCGCCGCCGAACTTTTGAATTTATACGCGCAACGCGCCACGCGCAAAGGTCACGCGTTCAAACTTGCGCAGGATGATTACGAAGCATTCGCGGAAGGTTTTGGATTTGAAGAAACGCCCGATCAAGCCGCTGCCATTGATGCCGTGTTGAACGATATGCAATCGGGCAAGCCGATGGATAGATTGATTTGCGGCGACGTGGGTTTCGGCAAAACCGAAGTCGCGTTGCGCGCCGCTTTCGTCGCGGCAATGGCGGGCAAGCAAGTTGCGGTTCTAGTTCCGACCACCTTGCTCGCGGAGCAACATTTTCAGAATTTCTCCACACGCTTCGCCGATTGGCCGCTCAAAATTGCGGAGTTGTCGCGTTTTCGCAGCACCAAAGAAGTCACGCAATCACTCGCAGAATTGGCGGAGGGCAAACTCGACATCATCATTGGCACGCACAAACTGATCCAGAAAGATGTGAAGTTTCACAACTTGGGTTTGGTCATCATGGATGAGGAGCATCGCTTCGGCGTGCAACAAAAAGAACGCCTGAAAGCCTTGCGCGCCGAGGTGGATGTGCTGACGCTGACCGCCACGCCGATACCGCGCACACTGGCGATGTCACTGGAAGGACTGCGCGATTTTTCAGTGATTGCCACCGCACCGCAACGTCGTTTGTCGATTAAAACTTTCGTCAGCAACAACAGTCAGGGCATCATCCGCGAAGCGGTATTGCGCGAACTCAAACGCGGCGGGCAAGTTTATTTCTTGCACAACGAAGTCGATACCATCGCCAACCAGTTGGAAAAACTCGAAGCCTTATTGCCCGAAGCGCGCATTCGTGTGGCGCATGGGCAAATGGGCGAGCGCGATTTGGAAGCGGTGATGCGCGACTTTCATCATCAGCGTTTTAACGTATTGCTTTGCACCACGATTATCGAAACCGGCATCGACGTGCCGACCGCCAACACCATCATTATGAATCGCGCCGATCGCTTCGGTTTGGCACAACTTCATCAGTTGCGCGGTCGCGTTGGACGCTCGCATCATCAAGCGTATGCGTATTTGCTGGTAGATAGTTTGGAGTCGGTTACCGCGCAGGCAAAAAAACGTTTAGAGGCAATTCAAGCGATGGAGCAATTGGGCAGTGGCTTTTATCTCGCCATGCACGATCTGGAAATACGCGGCGCGGGCGAAGTGCTGGGCGAATCGCAAAGCGGCGAGATGCAGGAGATTGGTTTTTCGTTGTACAACGACATGCTGAGTGCCGCCATCGCTTCGCTTAAACAAGGCCACGAGCCTGACATGGCGCATCCGCTGGGCGTGACCACCGAGATCAATTTGCACACGCCCGCGCTATTGCCCAACGATTACTGCGGCGACATCCACCAGCGTCTCATCATCTACAAACGCTTTGCGAATTGCGTCACGCAACAAGATTTGGATGACATCCAACAAGAACTCATCGACCGTTTCGGTCTGCTGCCCGAACCCGCGCAAACCCTGCTTGACAGCCACAGATTGCGCATCATGGCGAAGCCGCTAGGTATTAGTAAAGTGGATGCGTCGAGTGAAGCAATCAGCATCCAGTTCGTCCCCAATCCGCCCATAGACCCGATGAAAATCATCACACTGATACAGAGTCGCCGTTACATCAAAATGAACGGCCAAGACAAACTACGCATCGAATTAAAGCACGAAGATTTGAAGTTGAGAGTCACGGCGATTAAGAATTTTTTTGGGGAGTTGACCCGATAGAGCGTGATCAAGGATGAGATGACACGACGATTCAATTCCAAGCGTAAGCGATGCCATTTATACCCTTTCAAAACAGAGGCACATTGTAGTGAATAATGGTGGCGTTGCATGGGGAGTTGGTAATAATTGCAAAGATATTACAAATAGTAGTTGACGCGGAATAATCTATCTGTAGAA
>JBAVPP010000203.1:0-4476 GCA_049693175.1 Gallionella sp.
CCACCACCGGCACGGCGACGGGCAACAGCGAGGGCACGATCATTTCTTTAATCGCGGCTTTGGTCAGCATATCGACGCATGTGCCGTATTCGGGCTTGCCCGTGCCTTCCATGATGCCGGGAATTTCTTTGAACTGGCGACGCACTTCGACCACCACGCTACCCGCCGCACGCCCCACGGCTTCCATGCCCATCGCGGCGAACAAATACGGCACCATGCCGCCGATGAACAGGCCGATGATGACCATGTGGTTGGAAAGATCAAAAGTGAGATTGTGTCCGCTGGCGGTGAGCGCGTGAGTGTAGTCGGCGAACAACACCAAGGATGCCAAACCTGCCGAACCAATCGCATAACCTTTGGTGACGGCCTTGGTGGTGTTGCCCACGGCATCCAGCGCGTCGGTGATGACGCGCACATTTTCCGGCAGATGCGACATCTCGGCGATGCCGCCCGCGTTGTCGGTGATTGGGCCGTACGCGTCGAGTGCCACGACGATGCCGGTCATGGATAACATGGATGTCGCGGCGATGGCGATGCCATACAGTCCGGCGAAATTATATGCGCCCCAGATGGCAAGACACACCGCAAGCACAGGCGCGGCAGTGGATTTCATCGACACGCCCAGCCCCGCGATGATATTCGTGCCGTGTCCGGTGGTGGAGGCTTCGGCGATGTGGCGCACCGGCGCGAATTCGGTCGCGGTGTAATACTCGGTAATCCACACCAGCGCGGCGGTGAGCAGCAGGCCGATGACCGCCGAGCCGTACAGCGCGTTGACGCTATACACGCCGTTGTCCGCCATCATCCATTGCGTCAGCGGATAAAAGGCGACGAGTGCCAACACTGCCGAAACCGCAAGGCCGCGATACAGCGCGTTCATAATTTTTCCGCCCTCGCGCGCCTTGACGAAGAACGTGCCGATGATGGAAGCGATGATAGAAAAGCCGCCCAGCACCAGCGGATAAATCACGGCGTTGGTGGTGGTCATCAACAAGCCGCCTAGCAACATGGTGGCGATGATGGTCACGGCATAGGTCTCGAACAAGTCCGCTGCCATGCCCGCGCAATCGCCGACGTTGTCGCCCACGTTGTCCGCGATTACCGCCGGATTGCGCGGGTCATCTTCGGGTATGCCGGCTTCGACCTTACCGACCAAGTCCGCTCCCACATCCGCGCCCTTGGTAAAAATGCCGCCGCCCAACCGCGCGAATATGGAAATCAGCGAACCGCCAAAACCAAAGCCTACCAAGGCATGTGTGGCTTGTGAGGACGTTGCACCGGTGCTGGTGAGAAATACGTAATAACCCGCCACGCCCAGCAAGCCCAGACCGACAACCAACATGCCGGTAATCGCGCCGCCTTTGAACGAGATGTTCAGCGCGGCGTTGAGACTTTCTTTGGCGGCTTCGGCGGTGCGCACATTGGCACGCACCGAGACGTTCATGCCGATGAATCCGGTCGCGCCGGACAACAACGCGCCGATGGCAAAACCGATGGCAGTCTGCCAGCCAAGCGCGATGAAGATGACTAGGAATAATGCGATACCGACCCAGGCGATGGCGGTATATTGACGTTTGAGATAAGCGGACGCGCCTTCCTGAATTGCGGCGGCGATTTCCCGCATACGGTCACTGCCCGTGGCTTTGCCGTTAATCCAACCGATAGAAAATCCGCCATACAGAATCGCGACGACGGCGCAGAATAACGCAAAAACCAGACCAGTAGACATGATACCTCCAGAGTTTTATCGACAAAAATATCGCGTTGTTAAAACACCTAAGGCATCATTGTTGTAAACTTGCAAAGCAGCGACCTACAGAATCTTTGTAACGATGTCCAAGGTGTGCAAATAATAGCAGTATCTGACAATAACTACTCGACACTATGATGCAATTTTGGAAATTTATTTTTCGTTCCACGAAATGATTTTCGGCTTGGCATCACTCAATAAAATAATCCATAAAAAAGGGAGTTCATAATGGCAATCGAGTTGTTCAATAACGGTAAACACTTGTGTCTGATGTTTGACGATCTGGTCGATGACGAGGCGGGTATTGCGGTGCAAGCCAATCAATTTTTGATTGTGGACAACGGTCACGGCGCGCTCATCGATCCGGGCGGCAACATGACCTACAACGGTCTGCTGATGGAAATACACAATTATTTTCCGCCGAAAAAACTGGAATATATTTTGGCTTCGCACGCTGACCCGGACATCATCGCGTCCATCAACAAATGGATGATACATGCCGATTGCAAAGTCGCCATTTCCAAATTATGGGCGCGCTTTGTACCGCATTTTTGCAGTGTGGGTAACATCGACGGGCGCATCATTTCCATTCCCGATGAGGGCATGAAATTCCAATTGGGCGAGTCCGTTATCAAAGCTGTGCCCGCGCACTTCATGCACTCGGAAGGCAACTTCCAATTCTACGATCCGGTCAGCAAGATTTTATTTTCCGGCGACATGGGCGCGTCCATTGTGTCGCATACCGAGGCGGATACGCCGGTGCAGGATTTCAACGCGCACATCAAATATATGGAAGGCTTTCATCGACGCTACATGATCTCGAATAAAATTTGCCGCTACTGGGTGAACATGGTGAGACAAATGGATGTGGAGTGGATAGTCCCGCAACACGGCAAATCTTTTAAGGGCAAAAAAATGGTCAACCAATTTTTGGACTGGATAGAAGTGTTGCCGTGCGGGATAGAGAATATGACGCAGGAGCATTACCGCGTACCGCTGTAAACCTACTGCGCGACTTGATTGCGTTGTCGCGCGGTACTCACTTCCTCGCCTACCTAAAGGTATGTCTCGGTCGTTCCGTTCCGTGCTGCTTCAGACCAAACAACGAGCGTAAGCGACTATGTTTGGTGGGGAAGACCCTTGCGGTTTAGCACTCAAGCCGCTCGTTACGGTTTACTAAATGCAGCAGTGTTATTAGACGGGATTTTTATTGGCTACGATTCGCTCTAATAACGAGATATAGACCCAATAAACTTTCCACCAAATACAAGATGCTGGACGCGCCGTGCAGTATCTTGAAACTTGCCGCGTAGGCACTGTGCATCACGTCTTCCGGGCGTGCCTGTAGTTTCATATCTGCCATGATGGGCGCGATGCCGAACTGAATGACCAAGCCGATGATTAACATCGCAACGACAGCTCCCGTATCATTTTGTCGCCAGGATTTTTTTGTGCTGTCGCCGGGCGCGACAATTTTTTGCAGCAATATAATTGTGCCGCAGACCAGTCCGACATAACCCAGGGCATGGAACATCTCGCCCGACAACATACCCGCCAATTGTTTATCCGCTTGCGCGCGGAATAACACCGGCACGGCGAGATAACCGACAGACCATAAGCCGCCGACCCAGGCGGTCAGGGCGATAGAAGCGAAATAGGAAAAATATTTTTGCATGGTTAATAAGTAAGAGAGTCGTCGATGTGGTGAGTCAAAAAAACACGCGCCGAGTTTGCAGCATCCAGCCCGTTGTGCCGAGTGCGAGTAAGAAAATAGCCACGTGCGCCCAACTCCAAACCAGATAGCGACGCGATAATGATTCGGGCGTGAGGTTGCTAATCATATACAACTTGCCGTCGCGCGGACGGCTGATGATATGCAAATCGGGCTGCGTTTGCAGTTCGTGGAATTTTGCCTCGACTTCGCGTTGCGCGGCTTTGCGCGCCAGCATCCATTCATCCATATCAATCTCGCCGTCGCCATTCAGATCGAAACGCTTGCGCAAAGCGGGCATATCTTTTTTCCATTCGGCGAGCAAATCATTCAGCTCGGCGTTGGCATCGAATTCCACCGCGCCGCTATGGGTGCGAAACTCGCCCAGCACATAAATCAAATCGTGTTGCAGCAACTTCCATTCGGTGTAGCGCAAATCGCCTTCGCGCCAATGGTCGCGGTAAATAGTGCTGATTTCCGCCTGATCCGGGTCGATCACACACTCGCCTGTTTCGTCGCACAACATGAAGGAGTCCGGGCTTTCGCCGCTTTCCAAAGTACGCCAACTTTCGCCTTCTTTGCTGTGGGAACTTTCCTCGATTTTGTAGCGATACCAAAGGCAGGGGAGTTGTTTGAGATGGCTATATACCGGTGTGTCGCCAAACATTTTGCCGCGCCCAATCAGCTCAACATAACCTTGCGCGGCGGAAGCAATATGTGAAGTGGGCGTGTCGCGTATGGCGCGCAAGCGTTTTAAGGATGAGTTCCAAGCGAACAAACTGAACACCGCGATGAGTGCCAGACAGACCATCCAAGCTTGCGGAGTGCCAATTTGAAAGCCGATGATGAACAGCACTAATTGCCCGCCCGAAGTAATCAGTTGGGCGTATTCCCGGCGCAACGAAAAAGGCATGGCTTAGTTGAATAATTGTTTCATATCCACGTCGGATTTTTCCGCGCTGGAAAATTCCAGCAAAGATTTTTCACCGAAGTTGAATAGTTTGGCGATGACGCT
>JBAVPP010000204.1:0-18408 GCA_049693175.1 Gallionella sp.
GGAAATGAACACTTGGAAAATTTATTGGAAAAATTGAAATTGAATAAATAGCAAGTTGAAAATCATCCTTGCTGCTCAGGGGCAAGGAATGATAATTCACAGGTGACCTTGAGTTTGACAGTATTTAAAAAGATAATTAGAATGCCGCCACTAACGGAGTTTGCAAGAGAAAAAATAGCTGGTGTTAAAATAGTGGTGCTGCAAATGCTCACTGCGCTGGTGATAAGTATAATTGCATATCTAATTAGTAATTCGTGGAGCATAGCATCGGCGAATTTGTGGGGAGCCTTAACGGCCGCGCTTGGCGGGATTAGCTTAGTTGCGGGCTTGTCGAAGATTGAGAAAATTCAAAGTCGTCAACCTCACGAACTGTTGCGCGCAATGTATCGCAACAGCATGGAAAGATTTGCTCTTGTAGCATTGTTTTTGTTTATTGCGATGGGCGGCTTGAGGCTGCCTCCGGCAGCAGTTTTATGCGGATTTGTGGTGGGTCAGGCGGTGCCAATAGTGGCACGGATTTTAACGATTAAGCGATAGAATAATATGTCCAGCGAAGTTCTTACCTCATCAGAATATATCAAGCACCACCTTCAGAATTTGACCTATGGAACGTTGCCGGACGGCACGATGGGTTTTGCGCATGGCGCAGAAGAGGCGAAGGCAATGGGATTTTGGGCAATCAATGTGGATACCATGTTGATGTCATTTATCTTGGGTGCGTTATTTTTATTATTGTTTAGAAGTGTCGCGAAAAAAATGGAATCGGGCGTTCCAAGTGGGATTCAAAATGCAGTCGAGTGGGCTATCGAATTTATAGATAGCAGTGTGCGTGGTTCGTTTAATGCAAAAAATAATTTGGTGGCACCGCTCGCGCTTACGGTGTTTTTCTGGGTTTTTCTGATGAATTTGATGGACTTGATCCCCGTGGATTATGTGCCTCAGTTGATGCATGCTTTGGGTCTTCCTCATTTCAAAGTTGTGCCCTCAACCGACCCAAATGCGACTTTTGGTTTGGCGATAGGGATATTCTTCCTGGTAATTTTCTACAGCATCAAAATGAAGGGGTTTGGCGGCTTTATGGGTGAGTTGACGTTGCAGCCGTTCGGAAAGTGGGCGATACCGGTTAACTTCTTACTCGAAGGCGTGAATCTGATTGCAAAACCAATTTCACTGGCACTGCGTTTGTTCGGCAATATGTATGCGGGTGAAATGATATTCATTCTGATTGCGTTGCTGCCATTCTGGACGCAGTGGACGCTGTCTTTGCCCTGGGCAATATTCCATATTTTGATTGTGACTTTGCAGGCGTTTATCTTTATGACCCTGACCATTGTTTATCTGGATATGGCACATCAAGAGCATCACTAATAGTTTTTTGTTCAATCTTTAATTTTAATCAATAGGAGAAGTAGAAATGGATCAAGCACACGCACTGTTATATGTCGCCGGCGCACTGATGATGGGTTTGGGCGCGCTCGGGGCTGCGATTGGTATCGGTATTTTGGGTGGCCGTTTTCTGGAAGGTGCTGCGCGTCAACCTGAGTTAATCCCAATGTTGCGTACCCAGTTCTTCATCGTGATGGGCTTGGTCGATGCTGTACCAATGATTGCAGTTGGTATCGCCATGTATGTGTTGTTTGCGGTTGCGGGCTAAACATAAACACGTTGTTAAAGAAAGGTTGTTCGCATGAATATTAATGCAACTCTTCTCGGTCAGACCATCATGTTCGCCATGTTTGTTTGGTTCTGCATGAAATTTGTGTGGACACCAATCATTGCAGGCTTGGAGCAGCGCAAAAAACAAATTGCGGATGGCTTGGCTGAAGCGGAACGCGGCAAGCGAGAATTGGAATTGGCCGCTAAGCGTGCCGCTGAAATCTTGCGTGAAGCGAAAGATAAAGCCGGCGAAACAATAGCGGGCGGCGAAAAGCGCGCTAGCCAATTGATAGATGAAGCCAAAGAGCAAGCAAATGTTGAGCGCGATAGAATTTTGACAGGCGCAAAGGCTGAGGTTGATCAAGAGGTTTTTCGTGCAAAAGAACAATTGCGCACCCAAGTCTCAAATATCGCTTTGGCTGGCGCAAGCAAAATTCTGGGTCGCGAAATTGATGCGAAAGCGCACAATGATCTGCTTGATAAACTCGTCGCGGAAATATAAAAAGTCATGTCAGAAGCCAATACGATCGCCCGCCCATACGCACAAGCTGTGTTTGGAGTGGCGCAAAAACAAGCTGATTTGAAAGGCTGGTCTGTTGTTCTGCAAACGCTGTCCGAGTTGTGGGCTAACGATGAAGTGAGGGCTGTGATTAGCAGTCCGCGCGTCAAGTGTGAACAGCTTGAAGAATTAATGCTGCAATTGGTCGGCAAGTTGAATAAAGAGCAAAGTAATTTTGTTCGCGTGCTTGTGCAAAGCGGTCGCATGGATGTTGCTGTCGAAATCATGGAAATGTACGAAGTACTCCGTGCTGAAGCAGAGAAGTCTGCGCAAGTCACGGTCAGCTCCGCATTTGTATTGAGTGAAGAGCAGCAACAAAAAATCGCTGGCGCGTTGAAAGTTCGCTTGGGACGTGACATTAAGCTCAGTTGTAATGTAGATAAAGCCTTGCTAGGTGGGATTGTGATTCGTATGGGCGATAAGGTGATCGATGGATCTGCCAACACTCGTTTGACCGAATTGGCATACGCGCTAGCTTAATGATCGAATAATCGAAATAAGGAAAACTCAGATGAAGCTCAACCCTTCTGAAATTAGTAATTTGATTCGCAGTCGTATAGAAAATTTTGACGCGGCAACTCAAGCACGAACTGAAGGTACGGTCGTCAGTGTGACGGATGGTATTGTGCGTGTGCACGGTTTGTCGGATGTGATGCAGGGAGAAATGTTGGAATTCCCCGGCAACACCTTCGGTCTGGCGTTGAACTTGGAGCGCGACTCAGTCGGCACAGTGGTTCTGGGTGAGTACGAACACATCAAAGAGGGCGATACGGTTAAATGTACCGGTCGTATTTTGGAAGTGCCGGTAGGACCTGAATTGTGTGGACGTGTGGTGAATGCGTTGGGACAACCTATTGATGGTAAAGGCCCGGTCAACGCCAAGATGACTGACAAAATTGAAAAAGTCGCTCCGGGTGTTATCGCACGTAAGTCGGTTGATCAGCCAGTGCAAACGGGTTTGAAATCTATTGACTCTATGGTTCCGGTCGGTCGTGGTCAACGTGAGTTGATTATTGGTGATCGTCAAACAGGTAAGACTGCCGTGGCGATTGATGCAATCATTAATCAAAAGGGTCAAGGCGTAACGTGTATTTATGTTGCGGTTGGCCAAAAGGCTTCGACCATTGCTAACGTGGTTCGCAAACTTGAACAACATGGCGCGTTGGGTTACACCATTGTTGTGGCAGCCTCGGCCTCCGATTCGGCGGCTATGCAATTCTTGGCACCTTACGCCGGTTGCACTATGGGCGAATACTTCCGCGATCGTGGTGAGGATGCGCTGATTGTTTACGATGACTTGACCAAGCAGGCTTGGGCGTATCGTCAAATTTCCTTGCTGTTGCGCCGTCCGCCCGGTCGTGAAGCTTACCCCGGTGACGTATTCTACTTGCACTCCCGTTTGCTGGAACGTGCTGCTCGTGTTAACGCGGATTATGTTGAGGCGTTCACCAAGGGTGCGGTTAAGGGTAAGACCGGTTCTTTGACCGCTTTGCCTATCATCGAAACTCAAGCGGGTGACGTTTCAGCGTTCGTTCCGACCAACGTGATTTCGATTACTGACGGTCAAATTTTCTTGGAAACGGATTTGTTTAACGCGGGTATCCGTCCAGCGATTAACGCCGGTATTTCGGTGTCTCGCGTCGGTGGCGCGGCTCAAACGAAAGTCATCAAGAAGCTCGGTGGTGGTGTGCGTCTGGCTCTGGCTCAGTATCGTGAATTGGCAGCGTTCGCGCAGTTTGCTTCGGACTTGGACGAAGCAACACGTAAGCAATTGGAACGTGGTCGCTTAGTTACCGAACTGATGAAACAGTTGCAATATTGCCCATTGTCCGTAGCTGAAATGGCGGTGACATTGTTCTCCGTCAACAAGGGGTATTTCGACGATGTGCCTGTCGCAAAAGCATTGGCCTTTGAATCGGCGGTACACGCTTATTTGAAATCGAACAACAAGGAATTGATGGATGCGATTGAGTCAAGTAAAGACTTGAACGCAGACAATGAAAAATTGTTGTCTGCTGCGATTGAGAAGTTCAAAACAACTTCTGTTTACTAAGTCGAGGTGACACATGGCTGGCAGTAAAGAGATACGCGCAAAGATCAAAAGTGTAGAGAATACACGTAAGATCACGCGTGCCATGGAAATGGTCGCCGCAGCCAAGATGCGTAAAGCGCAGGAGCGTATGCGTGCAGCTCGTCCTTATGCGGAAAAGATTCGTGCGGTTGCGGCTCACTTGTCGCGTGCTAATCCAGAATACAAACATGCATTCTTAGTAAAGCGCGACAGCATCAAAAAAGTGGGCGTGATTGTTATTACCTCTGATAAAGGTTTGTGCGGCGGATTGAATACTAACGTGTTGCGTCTTGCGACAAACAAGATGAAGGCATGGGAGGCGGAAGGCAAGTCTATTGCAATTTGTGCAATCGGCAACAAAGGCTTGGGTTTTATGAATCGAGTCGGCGCAGAGGTCAAGTCTCATATAACAGGTTTGGGAGATGTTCCCCATGTTGAGAATTTGATTGGTGCTGTAAAGGTAATGTTGGATGCATATGTCGCGGGAGAAATAGACGCGATACACATCAGCTACAACCACTTTGTTAATACCATGAAGCAAGAGCCTTGCATGGAACAGTTGTTGCCGCTTACCAATGATAAGTTAGGTGAAGCGAAAGGCAGTTGGGATTATATCTATGAGCCTGATGCCAAATTGGTCATTGATGCATTACTGCTGCGTTATGTTGAGTCTATAGTTTATCAAGGCGTGGTTGAAAATATGGCCTCCGAGCAAAGCTCCCGTATGGTGGCGATGAAGGCCGCGTCGGACAATGCTAAGAGCGTGATTGCAGACCTGAAGTTGGTATATAACAAAGCGCGTCAGGCGGCGATTACTCGTGAAATTTCGGAAATCGTGAGTGGCGCAGCGGCAGTTGGTTAATCGGCCGTATCAAACAGTTAATTACAGAATTAATTTAGACGGGGTAACTCAAAATGAGTCAAGGTAAGATTGTTCAAAGTATTGGTGCGGTGGTCGACATCGAATTTCCGCGTGACCAAATGCCTAAGGTTTACGATGCGCTGACGCTCGCTGCTACAAGTAGTGAGGTGGTTGAAGCGGGTCTGACATTTGAAGTGCAGCAACAACTGGGTGATGGCGTAGTTCGTACCATTGCGATGGGCTCTTCCGACGGTTTGCAGCGTGGAATGCTGGTAAATAATACCAATAGTCCAATCACAGTTCCTGTTGGTGCGGGCACACTGGGGCGCATTATGGACGTGTTGGGTCGCCCCATTGATGACGCGGGCGAAGTTAAGTGTGATGAGCGTCGTTCGATTCACGCAAAAGCTCCGAAATTTGATGAGCTGTCACCTTCGGTTGATTTGTTGGAAACGGGTATCAAAGTTATTGACTTGGTATGCCCGTTTGCTAAGGGCGGTAAGGTTGGTTTGTTCGGTGGCGCGGGTGTGGGCAAGACCGTGAACATGATGGAACTGATTAACAACATCGCTAAACAGCACAGCGGTTTGTCAGTATTCGCAGGTGTGGGTGAGCGTACCCGCGAAGGTAACGACTTCTACCACGAAATGAAAGACTCTAACGTATTGGACAAAGTTGCGATGGTGTTCGGCCAGATGAACGAGCCGCCCGGTAACCGTTTGCGCGTGGCGTTGTCTGGTCTGACCATGGCGGAAAAATTCCGTGATGAAGGTCGTGACATCTTGTTCTTCGTCGATAACATCTACCGTTACACATTGGCCGGTACTGAAGTTTCCGCATTGTTGGGTCGTATGCCTTCTGCTGTGGGTTACCAACCAACTTTGGCTGAAGAAATGGGTCGTTTGCAAGAACGTATTACTTCAACTAAAGTCGGTTCGATTACTTCCGTTCAAGCTGTTTATGTTCCTGCGGATGACTTGACTGATCCTGCTCCTGCAACAACCTTCTTGCATTTGGATTCCACCGTTGTGTTGTCTCGCGACATCGCTTCTTTGGGTATCTATCCAGCGGTTGATCCTTTGGATTCGACTTCCCGTCAACTCGACCCACTGGTCGTGGGCGAAGAGCATTACGGCGTGGCACGTAAAGTACAGCAGACTTTGCAACGCTACAAAGAATTGCGCGACATTATCGCGATTCTGGGTATGGACGAATTGGCACCAGAAGATAAGCTTGCTGTGTCTCGTGCGCGTAAGATTCAACGCTTCTTGTCACAACCGTTCCATGTTGCGGAAGTATTTACCGGCAGCCCTGGTAAGTACGTAACTTTGAAGGACACTATCAAAGGCTTCAAGGGCATTGTTGATGGAGAGTATGATCACTTGCCGGAACAAGCGTTCTACATGGTTGGCGGCATCGAAGAAGCCGTTGAAAAAGCCAAGACACTGAACTAAGAAGAGGCAATCATGGCAATGACTGTTCATGTAGACATCGTAAGTGCGGAGGCCTCGATTTTTTCAGGTCTCGCAGAAGTAGTCATTGTTCCTGGCGAAATGGGTGAGTTGGGTATCTATCCTCGTCACACAGCCTTGATGACCCGTATCAAGCCCGGCTCGGTTCGTTTGAAACTGCCTGACCAAGAAAATGAAGAGCTAATCTATGTGTCGGGCGGTTTGTTAGAAGTGCAACCGGATGTCGTGACTGTACTTGCCGATACGGCGATACGCGGGGCAGATTTGGATGAAGCGCGTGCATTAAAAGCGAAACAAGATGCAGAAGAAGCGTTGAAAAATCGTACTTCTGATATTGACTATGCGCAAGCACAAGCTGAGTTGGCTGAGGCAATTGCCCAGTTGGCGGCAATCAAACAATTGCGTAAACATAACGCTCATTAAAGCGGTCTTGGACAATGTTTAGTTATTTAAACGCCCCGGTCTAAAAATCGGGGCGATTTATTTCCACAACATGCATTTTGAATGATGGCCTAACTAACTTTTGTCCATGCGTCGATACTGTACAGCCTCGGCGATATGCGAGACAAGTATGCGCGTACTACCGTGCAAATCAGCGATAGTGCGAGCAACTTTTAAAATGCGGTGATAGGCGCGAGCTGACAGACAAAGTCGAATGATGGCTTGGCGTAGCAGGTCCTCACCAGCCTGATCTGGCGTGCAGTGCAGGTCAATTTCTGTGACTGAAAGTTGAGCGTTAGGTTTACGCTGGCGCAATTGCTGGCGTTCGCGTGCAACTTCGATGCGGGCTTGTATTGTTGCGCTCATTTCTCCATCAGCTTGTTTGAGTAACTCGTCATGCGGGACAGCAGGAACTTCGATTTGAATGTCTATGCGATCTAATAATGGACCAGATATTTTGCCTCGATAACGTGTAATCTGATCGGGCGTGCAGTGACACTTGCCGTTGTAGTGACCGAGGTAACCGCAGGGGCAAGGATTCATCGCGGCGACGAGTTGGAATTGCGCCTTGAAATCGGCGCGGCGTGCGGCGCGGGAAATAGTGATGCGCCCACTTTCCAAAGGTTCGCGCAATACCTCCAGCACAGCTCTATCGAACTCAGGCAACTCGTCCAAAAACAATACGCCGTGCATGGCAACAGAAATCTCGCCGGGGCGCGGATTACTGCCGCCGCCTACTAAAGCCACTGCTGACGCAGTATGATGCGGCGCACGATAGGGTCTACGTTTCCAATTGCCGATGTCGAAATTGCCCGCCAAGGATTGCATGGCGGCACTTTCTAAAGCTTCCTGTTGGGTCATTTGGGGCAAGATGCCGGGAAAGCGCGCCGCCAACATGGATTTTCCAGTACCCGGCGGACCTGACATCAACACGCTGTGCCCGCCTGCTGCAGCAATTTCCAAAGCACGCTTGGAGAGAGCCTGTCCCTTTACTTCGCGCATGTCTGGATAGTTAGGGGTGATTGCTTGCACATTGGGAACATAACGAGTGAGCATCTCGCGTCCTGCTAAGTGTGACGCAACTTGCAATAATGAATGCGCTGCATAGACTACGGCATTCTCAACCAGTGCGGCCTCCGGTGCGTTCTCGGCAGGCAAAACGAAAGCACGACCAGAGTTTGCGGCGCGATAGGTCATCGCCAATGCGCCACGGATGGAACGCAACTCCCCAGTAAGTGCCAACTCTCCCGCATATTCATATTCAACCAACCTGTCTGAAGGAATTTGCCCTGTCGCTGCTAATATACCGAGTGCTATGGGCAGATCGAAGCGACCACTTTCCTTGGGTAAGTCGGCGGGTGCAAGATTGACGGTGATGTGACGGGCAGGAAATTCAAAGTTACAATTTTGCAATGCGGCGCGAACTCTATCTTTACTTTCCTTGACTTCGGTTTCCGGCAAACCCACGATGGTAAAACTAGGCAAACCATTTGCGAGATGAACCTCCACGGTTACAAGTTCCGCCTCCATACCGGACAAAGCGCGGCTATAAAGGACAGCGAGGCCCATTTATTTTTTGCCAGCTTCCAGTTCAGTGATACGTGCGCCAAGGGCGGTGAGTTGCTCGCGCGCCCGTGCAAGTACTTGTGCCTGCACATCGAACTCTTCGCGCGTGACCAAGTCTAGCTTGGAGAACCCTTGCGCGAGCAGCGCGCGTATATTCAGTTCGATGTCTTTGGCGGGGCTGTTGTTGACTGACTCGTGCAACTTTTCGGATAGGTCTTTAAAAATTTTGGTATTCAGCATGGTTTACCCCTCGGCGATGTAGTGGCGCGAGTTTAGCAAAAAACGTGGTTCAGGTGCGTGGTGCGTCGGGTATCAAATATTAGGAAGCAAATCTCACGCTTGAGACTAACAGAGCTGCTTCAGCTTGATTTGGCCAGATTATTTTGGTTGTAGCAGGAAAGTGCAGGCTGATCGCGGACTGACAGCCTGCACTTGGGAAAGACTGGATAGATAGCTGAAGAACTTAGAATACGCGAGTAAGAGTTCCGATTACAGCTCCCTTACCCAGGTTTTGTCCGAGAACGGTATAAGCGGCGGTTGCATTAGTTTTGCTGTAGGCCAAAGAGAATTCAAACTCCTCGTCCAACTCTTTTGTCACGCTGAGTCTGTAGTCGCTGTAGGTCAGGCTGTTCCCATTGAGTATGGCTCCCGTACCGACAAAAGTCTGCTTGCCGTAATGCGCACCCAATGCCATGCCGAGCGGCTCAATAGGATAGGTCGCGTTCAACTCCATGTAGTTAGTGCCAGTTGTGTTCGCGTAGCCGAAGGTGTTGCCCAGGCTATATGAGTATTTTGCTGATATCCATTTGTAGCCGGCCGCGCCATATAATTCGTTGGTGTTGGCGCTGGTTGCACCCGCAGCATATCTGCCGGGATAGTTGTAGCGCAGGAAACCCACGTCATACGAAAAGTCATTCTCCAGTTTTTTCTTGAAACCGATATAGGTATCCAGTTCTAGGCCACCGTTAACCGCACCAACCGTGCCTTTAGAGTCTTGATAGGTGTCTCCCAGTATGCTGATACTGGAACCCCAGACACCAACATAAAAGCCCGCACGTTCATAATCCGATCCGCCCTGTATGGCCGATTTTCCGCCAGTTAGCGAAATTCCGCGCAACAAATAGTTGTTAGTCAAGTTGATGTTGGAGGTAAATGGAGACTCTTCGTTGAGAGCGGACGTGACTTCATCAGAAAGCCTGACCTCTTCAGCAAAAGAGGTAGAAGCGAAGATAAAACCAAGGCAGAAAACGAACAACTTGTTTTTTAACAACATACAAACTCTCCCCTAAAGTAGTGATTCAGACGGGGCGTGAATGCCCTGACTGTTACGACAGTATTAAATTCGTCAATTAACTTGTTACAAGATATAACAAGGCGAATTCTACAGGGCTTAGATAGCCGAGGCAAATAGGTGCGCCTCAGCAGTGCATGGCTATGAAATCCTGTCCTGTTTTGGTGCGGGATGGATTTAAGGGTGAGCGTGATGTCGGCTATCTATTTGTATAGAAGCGATAAAAAAGATTGGCATAGATACTGCTTTGACATGAGTGTGGAAATCTTTCACACCTTAAATTCAAAATTGAAAGGAAGTTGACATGAAAAAGAAAGCACTCGTAGTTTGTGTATTGGCGGCTTGCTCAGGATCTGCATTTGCTGAAGATGCGCATGTCGCGCCAGCAGTGCCTACACTAGGGCAAATCTTTGATGCATCCGGTTTGAGCGTAACAGGCTATATGGATATGGCCTATAACAAAATGGATACAACCGGTTTGTTTACTAATTCCGCGGCTGGTCCTATTACTGGAGGTGCGCCAGGTAATACACGTATATTTGATACACCAAGTGCAGTTAAGGGTCAAAATTTCAATAGTTTCAACTTTAATCAAGCTGCGGTAATTGTATCGAAATTGCCTAAGGAAGGTTTGGGCGGTTTGATCAACATTACAGCGGGACAAGATGCGCCTACCGTTGCTTCAACAGGCTTGAGCACAACAAATGCTGACATCACACAAGCATTTGTGAACTACGCGTCGGGCGCGTTGACTGTGCAAGCGGGTAAGTTCGCAACTTTGGCAGGAGCGGAGCTGATCACCAGTCCGGCTAACTTGAACTACTCACGCGCATGGATGTTTGGTTGGGGTCCCTACACACATACAGGGTTGCGTGCTACTTATGTTGCCAATGATATGTTCACTTTGATTGGGGGCGTAAACAATGGCTTTGATCAAGTCAATTCGCAACAGAGCGGTAAAATGGCCGAGCTAAACTTGACCGTTACAGCAAACCCGATGTTCTCATTGGCGACAACTTTGTTGAGCGGAAAACAAGCTGGAACAGCAACAGGTATCACAGGAAATCGTGATTACTTGGACATGGTCGGAACTATCACTGCAACTAGCCAACTGAAGTTTGTATTCGATTACGCATATGGCAAACAGAAGGACGCAATGGTAATAGGTAGCGATGCGAAATGGCATGCTTTAGCTTCATACGTGAACTATCAATTCGATGATACATGGCGTGTTGCTTACCGTAACGAAGCATTTGATGATCCAAATGGTTTCCGTTCGGGTGTAGCTCAAAACTTGTCGTCCAACACATTGACTGTTGGGTACGCGGTTAGCAAGGCTTTGGAAATTCGTGGCGAGTATCGTGCGGATAAGTCAACCCAAAATTCGTTCTTGCAATCGAGCGGCCTTGGTACCAGTGGTCAACATAGCTACGCTGTAGATGCGGTCTACCAATTCTGATTGAAGCAAATTTTAGGAGAGCAACATGAAAATGGTCACAGCAATCATCAAGCCGTTCAAGCTCGACGAAGTGCGTGAAGCCCTTTCCGCCATTGGCGTGCAGGGCATCACCGTCACCGAAGTCAAAGGGTTTGGGCGGCAAAAAGGTCACACCGAGTTGTATCGGGGTGCGGAATATGTGGTGGATTTTTTGCCTAAGGTAAAACTGGAAGCTGCAATTAAAGCTGACATGCTCGATCAAGTCGTCGAGACCATCGAGAAGGCTGCACACACCGGCAAAATTGGAGACGGCAAGATATTTGTGTCCCCAATAGAACAAGTGATCCGTATCCGCACCGGCGAGTCCGGCGCAGATGCGCTATAAGGAGAAGGTCATGAAGAAATTTTTTGCATTATTTACCTTGCTGGCCGTACTAAGCGGGCTGTCTGTAGCAGCATATGCGGATGAAGTCACAGCGGCAGTTTCCGCTGTTGCAACTGCCGCAGCGAGTGCCGCACCAGCGGTTGCGGATGCGGCATCTGCGGTCGCCGCGCCTACACCTAACAAGGGTGATACCGCGTGGATGTTGGTGGCGACTTTGCTGGTGATTATGATGTCCATTCCAGGATTGGCATTGTTCTATGGCGGCTTGGTGCGCAGCAAAAACATGCTGTCTATGTTGATGCAAGTGTTCAGTATCTTCGCCATGATTATCGTGCTGTGGGCAATATACGGTTATTCGCTGGCGTTCACCGAAGGCAATGCATTTATCGGCGGGTTTGATCGCTTGTTCCTCAAAGGAATTTTTGATCCGGTGGCGGGCAGCGTGGCGAATGCGGCGACATTTAGCAAAGGTGTGGTATTGCCGGAGTTTGTGTTCGTGGCGTTCCAAGGGACATTTGCAGCGATTACTGTGGCACTGGTTGTAGGTGCATTCGCAGAGCGTATGAAGTTTGGTGCGGTGATGTTGTTCTCCGCGCTGTGGTTCACTTTCGCTTACCTGCCTATCGCTCACATGGTGTGGTTCTGGACTGGTCCTGATGCGATTACCGATGCGGCAACTTTGGCGACAGAAACTGCCAAGGGCGGCTGGTTGTTCCAAAAAGGCGCGCTGGACTTTGCCGGTGGTACAGTGGTTCACATCAATGCAGCGATTGCAGGTTTGGTCGGTGCGATCATGGTGGGCAAACGTATCGGTTACGGTAAAGAACCCATGGCACCTCATAGCTTGGTGATGACCATGATAGGCGCGTCGTTGTTGTGGGTGGGCTGGTTCGGTTTCAATGCAGGCTCTGCGCTGGAAGCGAATGGAACAGCAGCCCTGGCGTTCATCAATACTTTGGATGCAACTGCGGCGGCGGCCTTAACTTGGACACTGGCAGAATGGCTGTTGAAAGGTCACCCTTCGATGTTAGGTGCGGTATCGGGTGCGGTCGCTGGCCTAGTGGCGATTACTCCGGCATGTGGTTGGGTCGGCGTGGGTGGCGGCATGGCAATCGGTGCATTGGCCGGTGTGGTGTGCTTCTGGGGCGTAACTGGCTTGAAGAAAATGCTGGGTGCGGATGATGCGTTGGATGTGTTCGGTATTCACGGCATCGGCGGTATCTTGGGTGCGTTGCTGACCGGTGTATTCAACGGTTGGAGTATGGGCGGCACAGGTATCACAGACTATGTGGCAAACAAAGCGGTTGATACAGAAATGGGCGCGCAAGTTTGGATTCAAGCTCAAGCCGTATTGACTACTATTATCTGGTCGGGTGTGGTTGCGTTCATCTGCTACAAAATTGTTGATCTGGTCATCGGTCTGCGCGTTACTGCGGAAGAAGAGCGCGAGGGTTTGGATACAGCGTCTCATGGCGAGCGTGCATACAACCTCTAAAAATCTCCTCCTCCCCTGAAGCATCCCGCTTCAGTTTCAAGGACACCGCAAGGTGTCCTTTTTTATTGATAAGTGCCAATACACAAGTTCATACATAAACAAAAATGCAAGTATAAATTGGCGCGATTCCTGCTTTGATAAATTCGGGAAGACGTAGGTTTGCAGCAAAATTTATAACAGGAGAAATAGCGATGTTTGAAGGAATAATATATTTTGGCGTTGGAATTTTTTTTGGCTTTACTGTTGCCTATAACCGCAAAGATTACCGCCAAGAAAAAACATTCGAGCAAGTCGACGAAAAAGTTCGAAACGATTTGGAACGCTATCGAAATTTGTCAGAAAGTCTAAAGGAAGATATTAAATTTCTGAAGAGTAGAGTCAGTTCTTTGAAGCAAAGCGACACCAAAACAAATGAGCCTGTTTTGGTTGAACAATGATGCCATGCTAACGGAATACGATGGTCTTGTTGCCACACACCAGCACGCGATCCTCAACGTGATAGCGCAGGCCGCGTGATAGCACGGTTTTTTCGATGTCGCGGCCATAGCGCACCAAGTCAGCCACCGTGTCGCCGTGGTCAATGCGCACCGTGTCTTGCTCGATGATGGGGCCGGCATCCAGTTCATTGGTAACGTAATGGCAAGTCGCACCGATGAGTTTCACGCCGCGTAAATACGCTTGGTGATAGGGTTTTGCGCCAACGAAAGACGGCAAAAAACTGTGGTGAATGTTGATGATGCGTCCGCTATATTTTTGGCACAGTGCCGGCGGCATAATCTGCATGAAGCGCGCCAAAATCATGGTGTCGCCGCGATACTCCTCGAACAGCGCGGAGATCTTTTCGAATGCGGCCATCTTGTCGGTTTGCATATCGACATGAATGAACGGAATGCCATGCCATTCGACGAAACTGCGCAAGTCGTTGTGATTGGAAATCACGCACGGAATATCCACCAGCAACTCGCCGCTGCGCCAGCGATGCAGTAAGTCATCGAGGCAATGATCCTGTTTGCTCACCAGCACCACCAGACGCTTTTTGATGGCGGAATCGGTGAGTTGCCAGACCATGTTGAATTCTTGCGCGAGCGGTGCGAAGAGGCGACAAAATTCAGCCGCATCAAACGGCAAAGAGTCCGCGCGTATTTCCTGACGCATAAAAAATTGTTGCTCATCCTGCTCGGTGTGGTAATTCGCCTCAACAATAAATCCGCCATGCTGCGCGATGAAACCGGTGACGGCTGCGATGATGCCGGAGCGGTCGGGACAGGAAATGGTCAGCGTGTAATGGTGAGTCATGTGTGCGATTCCAGTGCGGTCATCAAGTAAGCATTTTATTTCTATTGTGATAATGCCGGATGACCTTTTTCAGGCAGTTGTTCCAGATTGACTTGATCCAAACGCACAAACATGAAGCCTTGTTTGAGCAGATAAGGCAGACCGGCGGCGAGTCCTTCAGCCGAATCGGACGAGGGTTTATTCATGTGCGCGATGATGACATCACCGGCTTTGACGTGTTCCAGTTTTTCTCGATGGCGAATTTGCTGGCGGTCGCGCCGACATCCGCATTCACCGAAAATCCGGCAATCTTGTAACCCATTTTGTCGATCTCGGCGATGGCTTGCGGGTCATATTCGGCGGTCGCGCCACGATACCAGTGTGGTGCGATACCGGTGGCCTGTTCCACGGCTTGCGCGCCTTCGCTCACTTCGCTGCGCAGGTGAATAATATCCGGCTCGCCGGGGATGCCATAAACTTTTCTGCCCTTGCCGATGACCGCCGGAATGTGGTTCGCGCCGTGATCCTCGACATCGAAAAGATCGAGATGCGCTTTGATGATAGAGAGCCCGTAGGGATTATTGTTCAACCATCTTTCCGTGGCGAAAATGGTGGCGGGAATGCGATTCTTAATCAGAAACTCAATCAGGTCGTCGTCGTAATTTCCGGTGCAGGCATCCAGCGTCAGCGCGATCTTTTTATTCGGCAGGGCTTGCGGGGCAATCTCGTCATGCAGTTCGATGGGTGTCTGGTCTGCGGCGAAAATCAGCGGCGTGAATGTCAAGGCGAGCATAAGAATGAACAGCGATTTCATCATTGGGCAAACTCCGGCGGTAAAGGTTGTGCAACAATATTTTTTCCCCACAACAGCGACATGATGGACGTTGCTTGAAGCGCATCACCGCTGGTGAAGAATTGCTCGAATGGCTCGCTTGTATCCGACCGATGTGCTTGCGGCAATTCACTTTGAATGCGGCGTTGTAGTTGCCTAGCGACTGCCTCACCCGTGTCGATCAGCGTGATGCTATCGCCGACCACCTCGCGTATCAACGGCGCGAGAAACGGATAATGCGTGCATCCCAGAATTAAAGTGTCCGCACCGCGTGCCAACAACGGCGCGGTGTAGCGGGCGATTAGCTCGCGGGTTTTTGCGCCGTGCAAATCGCCGTGTTCTACTTGCTCCACCAAGCCGGGGCAACCTTGCGTGACGATTTTCACTTCTTCGCCGTAGCGTTCCAGCAAGGCGGCGAAGCGCGCACTTTCTAGTGTGCCGGTGGTTGCCAGCACGCCGACCACGCCGCTGCGCGTGGCAGCGACGGCGGGTTTGACGGCGGGTTCCATGCCGACGATGGGCAAGGAAAACTGTAGCCGCAAACTCGTGGCGGCAGCAGCAGTCGCGGTGTTGCAAGCGATGACGATGGCCTCCGCACCTTGTGCAATCAGAAAGCGCGTGAGAGTACGGGCGCGCTGTTCGATATAGCTGGCAGGCTTGTCACCGTAAGGCACATGACCCGAATCGGCGATGTAGATCAGGCGCGCGTCCGGCAAAACCATGCGTATGTGATGCAGTACGGAAAGTCCGCCCACGCCGGAATCAAATACGCCGATTGTTGCCGAAGAATTTTTCATTCACCTGGCGATCACGCCCCTACACTTTGTTACAGCACGGCTTGATCACGCAAATATTCTTCGTACGTGCCGTGATAATCGTTCACGCCTTTTTCGGTAATTTCGATAATGCGCGTCGCCAATGAACTCACAAATTCACGGTCATGGCTGACGAAAATCACCGTGCCTTTGTATTCCAGCAGTGCGGTGTTGAGCGACTCGATAGATTCCATATCCATGTGGTTGGTCGGTTCGTCCATCAGCAAAACGTTATGTTTTTGCAGCATCAATTTGCCGAATAATAACCGTCCTTTTTCACCGCCCGATAAAACTTTTACTGGCTTGTGCGCGTCGTCGCCAGAGAACAGCAGCCGTCCCAGCGTGGCGCGCACGGTCTGGTCATCGTCATTTGGACCGCGCCAGTAAGTCATCCAGTCCGTCATAATTTTATCCTCGGCGAACTCGCTGTAACTGTCCTGCGCGTAGTAACCGATGTTGGCTTTTTCTGTCCATTTAATCGTGCCAGTGTCCTGCGCTAAATCGCCCGCCAAACAGCGCAACAAGGTGGTTTTACCAATACCGTTTGAGCCAATAATGGCGATTTTTTCACCGGCATCGACGCGCAAATTCACATTGGAAAAAAGCACTTTGTCGAAGCCTTTAGACATGTGCTCCACTTCCACGGCGGTACGGTGCAGTTTTTCGCGCTCGTCGTATTCAAAGCGAATAAACGGATATTGGCGGCTGGATGGTTTGATGTCTTCGATTTTAATTTTATCGATTTGGCGCGCACGCGAAGTTGCTTGTTTGGCCTTGGATGCATTCGCAGAGAAGCGCGCCACAAAAGCTTTGAGTTCGGCGACCTTTTCTTTCGCCTTGGCGTTATCAGCAGACTGCTGTTCGCGCGCTTGCGCTGAAGCCATCATGTAATCGTCGTAAGTGCCGGGGTAAGTCGTAATTTTTCCGTAGTCCAAATCGGACATGTGCGTACATACGCTGTTCAGAAAATGGCGATCATGCGAAATGATGACCATGGTGCAAGTGCGCGCGTTAAGAATATTTTCCAGCCAGCGGATGGTGTTGATGTCCAAGTTATTAGTTGGCTCATCCAGCAATAAAATATCCGGATTGGAGAACAATGCCTGCGCCAACAACACGCGCAACTTGAAACCGGGCGCGACTTCGCGCATCGGTCCTTGATGCAGTTTGATGTCTATGCCCAAGCCAAGCAGCAATTCACCGGCACGCGCTTCGGCGGTGTAGCCGTCGTATTCCGCAAAGGTCGCTTCCAAATCGGCGGCGCGCATATAGTCTTCTTCGGTCGCATCTGGGTTGGCATACAGTGCGTCGCGTTCCGACATCGCCGCCCACATTTCGGTGTGTCCCATCATCACCACGTCCAGCACGCGCATGTCTTCGTAAGCGAATTGATCCTGGCGCAATTTACCCAGACGCTCGTTTTTATCTATCATCACCTCGCCGGAAGTTTGCACCAAATCGCGCCCCAGAATTTTCATAAAGGTCGATTTGCCGCAGCCGTTCGCGCCGATTAAGCCGTAGCGATTGCCGTCGCCGAATTTGACCGAGACGTTCTCGAACAAGGGCTTCGCCCCGAATTGCATGGTGATATTTGCGGTGGATAACATGAGCTGCTCGACTTCAAAAAATTTGGGGCGCGATTTTAACACCGCAAGGCTGGCGCGTGTATTTCATCGCGTGTACCGAATTGCAGCAAGACAGCGGCGCATTTATCTCGTGCTATCGGCTAGAATGCCGCGAGTTCATTTCGTATAAAACTTATATGGTTCCTCATCTCACTACCGCATTGACCGGCCCGCTATTGGATTTAGAACATCGTTTGTTATCTTCCATGCCGATTACCGAGCATTGGTTGCGCAAACAATGGTTGGAACGCCCCGTGCCGTTTTACGCCTCGGTCGATTTGCGCAACAGCGGTTTTAAGCTCGCGCCGGTCGACACCAATTTATTTCCCGGCGGCTTTAATAATCTCAATCCCGATTTTCTGCCTTTGTGTGTGCAAGCCATGCAAAGCGCGGTGCAGAAAATTTGCCCCGAAGCGCGCGGCGTATTGCTGATACCGGAAAATCACACGCGCAATATGTTTTATTTACAAAATGTGGCGCAACTGGTGACGATATTCAAGCAAGCCGGAATGCGCGTGCGGGTCGGCAGTTTGTTGCCGGACATCACCTCACCCACGCCCATCGTATTGCCCAACGGTGGCACGCTGACGCTGGAACCTTTGCTGCGGCGCGGCAACCGGCTGGG
>JBAVPP010000205.1:0-1909 GCA_049693175.1 Gallionella sp.
CACAGATGCACATTGGGTGTGTCGTACCATTGGTACGGCAGCTCGCGCGATACCGGCATATTGCCGCCAAGTATGTTCAAGCGATTTTTCCAGTAGCCAAAATTGGGGAAACTGACAATGCCTTCGCGTCCGACGCGCAGCATTTCTTTGACCAGTGCTTCGGTGTGGCGCGTGGCTTGCAAGGTCTGCGAGAGGATGACGAAATCGAATGCGTTGTCTTCAAAATCGGACAAGCCGGAATCCAAATCGTTTTGAATCACGTTCACGCCATTGGCGATGCACGACACAATATCGAGGTCGTTAATTTCCACGCCATATCCGCGCACCGCACGGGTCTCATGCAAATAACGCAACAAGCTGCCGTCGCCGCAACCCAAGTCCAACACGGATGCGCCCTTAGGTATCCATGCCGCAATCGCTGCAAAATCGGGGCGTTCAGCGGCGAGTCTGGCGATGTCAGCGCGGCTCATTTGCACTCCCCGGCGACGTTGTTGAGATAGGCGCGCACCACGTCGAAATAATGCGGATGCGGCATCAAAAAAGAATCGTGGCCATGCGCGGAAGTGATTTCCGCATAGCTGACCTTGCGGCGATTATGCAACAGCGGTTGCACGATTTCGCGCGAACGCTGCGGCGAGAAACGCCAATCGGTAGTGAACGAGACCACCAAAAAATTCGCTTTGGCGCGCGCAAATGCATGATTGAGATTGCCACTAAATTCATGCGCCGGATCAAAATAATCCAAAGCTTTAGTCATCAGCAAATATGTGTTCGCGTCAAAATAACTGGCGAATTTATCACCCTGATAACGCAAATAAGATTCAATCTGGAATTCGATTTCGTAGTTGTAATTGAATTTATCGGCGCGCAATTCGCGTCCGAATTTATCCGCCATCGCATCATCGGAAAGATAGGTGATATGCCCCAACATACGCGCCAATCGCAAGCCGCGCGTTGGCACTACACCATGCTGATAATAGTCGCCACCATGAAAATCGGGGTCGGTCAAAATCGCATTGCGCGCCACATCATTGAACGCGATATTTTGCGCGGTGAGGCGCGGCGCAGAGGCAATTGCCAACACATGCGCTACTCGTTCGGGATACGCCAGCGACCATTGCAACGCCTGCATTCCGCCCAGACTGCCGCCGATAACTGCCGCGAATTTTTGTATGCCGAGCAAGTCGGCGAGACGCGCCTGCGACTCCACCCAATCTTCCACGGTAATGACGGGAAAGCTTGCGCCATAAGGCTTACCAGTCGACGGGTCGATGGAAATCGGACCGGTCGAACCGTGACAACCGCCGAGATTATTTAGCCCAACGACAAAAAATTTATTGGTGTCGATAGGCTTGCCGGGCCCGACCATGTTATCCCACCAACCAACATTTTTCGGCTCGTCCGCGTACACACCCGCGACGTGATGGTGACCCGACAGCGCGTGGCAAATGAGGATGGCGTTGGAACGATTTGCATTCAGCGTGCCGTAAGTTTCGTACACCAGCTCATAGCGCGGCAACACCGCGCCGCTGCGAAATGTCAGCGGGGTGTCGAACGATGCGCGTTGCGCGGCAACGATGCCTACAGATTGTTCCAATGCCAACTCCAAATGAAAAAGCCCGTTCAGCTTGAAAGCTAGAGCGGGCTTTTGACTCGCTTTAGCTGGAATGTTTAATGTGCCCCGCAAGCTGATGTCAAATCGGCACAGTGCGCAGTTTCCGCGATTTGCTGCGCGCTGTCAATTTGAGCTGCGTCGCCACACGGTAGGGTGCATTTTATGCACCATCAAGTTGTGATGTGTTTGGTGCATGGAATGCACCATGGTGCGTAAAACGCACCCTACACATTGTTAAGCCTGCCAAACCCCATAACCTTCCTCTTGCAAACCGATAGCCAGTTCCACTTCCAT
>JBAVPP010000206.1:0-5242 GCA_049693175.1 Gallionella sp.
GCGCAGAGCACGGCGAGCAAAACGGCAGATTTTTTCAGCATGATGTTTCCTTGCAAGTTGAATATAACTTTGATTCTTTCCAGGGGTCAGGTCATTCCCGCGTAGGCGGGAATCCAGTCTAAAAATCACGCCGCGAAGCGGGCAAAACCAAATCGCTGACACACTACGTGAGTTTTTTAATCATCTGGATTCCCGTCGCAGCTTGCCCTCGAAATGGGTAGTCGGGGGCGGGAATGACGGGTTGGTTTATTTTTTTCGTGGCGGCATCAAATCCGTAATCGTACCTTCCGCCATTTCCGCCGCGAAGCACAGTGTTTCTGAAAGGGTCGGATGCGGATGTATTGTCAGTCCCAAGTCTTCCATATCCGCGCCCATCTCCAGTGCCAGCACGGCTTCGGCGATCAGCTCACCGGCATTCACGCCGACGATACCCGCGCCCAAAATGCGGCGTGTGGTTGGATCGAGCAACACTTTGGTCATGCCTTCTTCACGCGCAACCGATAGTGCGCGACCGGAAGCCGCCCAAGGGAACGCGCCTTTTTCGTAAGCGATGCCTTGCGCTTTGGCTTGCGTTTCAGTCAATCCCATCCAAGCGATTTCGGGGTCGGTGTACGCCACCGATGGAATCGTCATCGGCTCGAAAAACGCTTTGTGTCCGGCGATATTTTCCGCCGCAACTTTGCCTTCATGCACGGCCTTGTGTGCCAGCATCGGGTCGCCCACGATGTCGCCGATGGCGTAGATGTTGGCGACGTTGGTGCGCTGTTGTTTATCGACCGGAATAAAGCCGCGCTCGTTCACCATCAAGCCTGCCGCTTCCGCACCGATGTCACGACCATTGGGGCGACGACCGACCGCCATTAACACACGGTCGTAAAGTTGTGGCTCGGCGGGAGCTTGCTCGCCTTCAAACGTGACGCGCAAACCTTCTGGCAACGCTTCGATTTTAGTGACTTTGGTTTTGAGCATAATCGCCTCGTAACGCTTGGCGATACGGGTGTGCAGCGGTTTGACCATATCTTTATCCGCGCCCGGCATCAGTTGATCCATCAATTCCACCACGGAAATTTTTGCGCCCAGCGCGTCATACACCGTCGCCATTTCCAGACCGATAATGCCACCACCGATGACCAGCATACGCTTAGGCACATCCTTCAGTGCCAGCGCGCCGGTGGAGTCGATGATGCGTTCATCGTCGTAAGGAAAACCGGGTATGCGTGCCACGCTAGAACCCGCCGCGACGATGCAATTATCAAAGGTGATGATTTTTTCGCCGTCCGCCGTTTGTACCGCGAGCGAGTTGGGTGTAGTGAATTTTGCCGTGCCGCGCACCACCTGCACCTTGCGCTGTTTGGCAAGCGCGCCCAAGCCGCCAGTGAGTTTGGTGATGAAGCTTTCTTTCCAAGTACGGATTTTATTGATGTCGATGGTAGGCTTCGCAAAAGTCACGCCGTGATGCGAAACTTCATCGGCTTCGCTGATGACTTTAGCCACATGCAGCAAGGCTTTGGACGGAATGCAGCCCACGTTCAAACATACCCCGCCGAGGCTGGCGTGCTTCTCAATCAGCACCACTTGTTTGCCTAGATCTGCCGCGCGGAATGCGGCGGTGTAACCGCCAGGACCTGCGCCCAGTACCACGACTTCAGCGTGAAAATCACCAACAGAGGATTTGGGATTTGGGATTTGGGATTTAGTGGGGGCGGGTGCGGATGGGGCTGCGGGTTTTGCCAATTCCGAAATCCCAGTTCCTAACTCCTGCACTTCAAGCATCAGAATCACCGAACCTTCGGAAACTTTATCGCCGAGTTTGACCTTGAGTTCTTTCACCACACCAGCGGCGGGGCTGGGTACTTCCATCGCGGCTTTGTCGGTTTCCAGCGTGAGCAGGGATTGTTCTTTGGTAACGCTGTCGCCGACTTTGACGAATAGTTCGATGACTGCCACGCCTTTGAAATCGCCGATGGCGGGGACTTTAACTTCGATAGTTGAACTCATATTTTCTCCATTTTATTCAGTCGTCATTCTCGCGACGCGAGAACAAAACCAAACTGCATATTCAATAAAATCGCTGGATTCCCGCCGCAGCTTGCCCTCGAAATGGGTAGTCGGGGGCGGGAATGACGATATTGTTTAGATTCTGATTTGCCCGTTGCCCAACACGATATATTTTTGCGACGTTAGACCTTCTAATCCGACCGGGCCGCGCGCGTGAATTTTGTCGGTGGAAATGCCAATCTCTGCGCCTAAGCCATATTCAAAACCATCGGCGAAACGCGTCGAGGCGTTGACCATCACGCTGGACGAATCCACTTCGCGCAAGAAGCGCATCGCTCTCGAATAATTTTCCGTGACGATGCTGTCGGTGTGCTGCGAACCGTATTGTGCGATATGAGCCAGCGCGTCATCCAAACTATCGACCACGCGTATGCTTAAAATGGGCGCGAGATATTCGGTGTGCCAATCTTCCTCGGTTGCCGCGAGCAACAATTTTTCAGCGGGACTGCTTTTATCCGCCGCGTAATTTTCCAAAATCATGGCGCAAGCGCGTTCGTCGCCGCGCAACTCCACGCCTTTGTCGAAATAAATTTTGCTCAACTCGCCCAGCACTTCTTTGGCGACATATTCATGCACCAGCAGCGTTTCCATCGCGTTGCACACGCCGTAACGATGCGTCTTCGCGTTGTCGGCGATGCGGATGGCTTTGGCAATATCGGCTTCCTCGTCGATATACACATGGCACACGCCATGTAAATGTTTGATGACGGGAATGCGCGCCTCGTTGCTGATGCGTTCAATCAGACCTTTGCCGCCGCGCGGCACGATGACATCGACATAGTCTTTCATGGTGATGAGTTCGCCCACCGCCGCTCTATCCGTGGTGTTCACCACTTGCACCGCCGTCTCCGGCAAACCGGCAACTTTCAAGCCCGCGTGTACACAAGCCGCGATGGCTTGATTGGAATGCATCGCTTCCGATCCGCCGCGCAAGATGCACGCATTGCCGGATTTCAAACACAGTCCGGCGGCATCCGCCGTCACATTGGGACGCGATTCATAAATGATGCCGATGACCCCGAGCGGCACACGCATCTTGCCAACTTGAATGCCGGATGGACGATAACTCATGTCGCTAATCGCGCCAATTAAATCGGGCAGTGTGGCGATTTGTTGCAGACCTTCCGCCATCACGCGCACCGATTTTTCGGTGAGTGTGAGCCGGTCTATGGACGCGGCATCCAGCCCATGTTCTTTTGCCGACGCGACATCTTTCGCATTCTCTGCGATGAGCGTCGCGCTGTTTTTTAAGATGGCATCTGCGATGGCGAGCAATGCGCGATTCTTGGTTGCGGTATCCGCCTGCGCCATCAGGCGCGACGCGGCGCGAGCATGGATGCCGACTTGCTGCATGTATTGTTTGATGTCACTCATGGGGTGTGATGTGATGTGCAAAGAGCGCATTTTACCTCAAGTGTTAGAATGCGCGCCTTTGTATAAACACCGCATCGTCATGTCAGACATACTCAACAAAATACTTGCCGTAAAGGCGCAGGAAGTCGCGCTTGCCAAAACGCTCACGCCGCTCGCGGTGTTGCGCAAAGATGCGGAGCAGGCTGCACCTGCGCGTGATTTCGTCGGCGCGATACGCGCCAAGTTGGACGCGAGTTTGCCTGCCGTCATTGCCGAAATCAAAAAAGCCAGTCCCAGCAAAGGCATCATCCGCGAAAATTTTAATCCGGCGGAAATCGCCGCCAGTTATGCGCAACATGGCGCGGCGTGTTTGTCGGTGTTGACCGACGAGCAATTTTTTCAAGGCAGTGCCGCGTATTTGCGCGAGGCACGCGCCGCTTGCGAGTTGCCGGTGTTGCGCAAAGATTTTATGGTCGATGAATACCAAATCTATCAGGCGCGGTCTATGGGTGCGGATGCGATTTTGTTGATTGCCTCGGCATTGCTAATCGGAAAAATGCGCACTTTTGAAACGCTCGCGCACAAACTGGGCATGGCGGTGTTGGTCGAGGTGCATAACGCCGCCGAGCTGGATGCCGCGCTGCAATTGAGCACGCCGCTGATCGGCATCAACAATCGCAATCTGCGCACTTTTGAAGTCAGTCTGCAAACCACGCTGGATTTGTTGCCGCGTATTCCGGTGGATCGCATCGTGGTCACCGAAAGCGGAATTTTTACCGCGCAAGATGTGCTGCAAATGCGCAACCACGATGTCAATACTTTTCTGGTCGGCGAGGCATTTATGCGCGCGGAAAATCCCGGTGTGGAATTGGCGCGGGTGTTTGGAAAACCGTATTAACCTTTTATTAATTAAGGTTTAATGATGGAGGCTGTCGCAAAAAAGCAACACTTTTGTGAACTTTTTGTTAAAACTTTACGGTTAGACTTGCGGCAAATATTTCAATCGGCATAATCCGCTTCCAGAAATTCTCATCAGGGAATTTTGAATTGGTTGGCTGGTGACGCATCGGCTGATTTAACAAACCAAAAAATTGTTGGAAATAAAATTACTTTAGGAGTGTTAACAAACATGATGAAAAAATCGCTAATCGCTGTTGCAATCTTGGGCGCGTTCGCAGCTTCTGCTCAAGCTGAAACTGTTTTCAATACAGCTCAATCTCAATTAGATTTGTACGGCGTGCTGGATTTGGGCGTGGTGCAAATGACCAATGCCGGCAATATCAGCCCTAACTTTGTGACAGGTGCTGTTCCTACTGGCAATGCTAACAATGCACGTATCGGTACCGTGCGCGGCATGATGAACGGCGGCGAATCGCAGTCTCGTTGGGGTATCAAAGGTAGCGAAGATTTGGGCGATGGCAACAAAGCGTTTTTCCAATTGGAATCGGCATTTGATTTGGGTAGCGGCAATCTGGCTACTTCCGGTTTGGCGGGTGGCAATACACATCCTACCGGTCAGGCTGCTGGCATTAACAACGGCGCGATGATTGCTGATACGGCATTGAATGGTCAATTGTTTAACCGCATGGCTCTGATTGGTGTTTCCAATACCGACTTGGGCGCGCTGACATTTGGTCGTCAATACAGTTTGCAACTGGACATCATTGGCTCAATCGGTGGCGGTTATGATCCAGTGAACGCGCAAATGTTCTCGCCTATCAACTTCTCCGGCTCTTACGGCGGTGGCGGTGTGACGGATAACTCGCGCGTTGACAATGCGATTAAGTACGCTAAGAAATTTGGCAATGTCAACTTGAATGCGATGTACGGC
>JBAVPP010000207.1:0-2820 GCA_049693175.1 Gallionella sp.
CAATACTTTGATGCGTTGCTGATGCTCGCTCATTCAAGCGTTCCTAGGAAAATTGATGGCAGAAAAACTCCGCGCATCCGGTCTACATTTCAACATTTATGCGGCAATGATAAAAGCGCGCGTCAGAAATTTTGTGTATCAATCTCTTGATGAATTGCCATGCAAAAACTATTGGGTATTGAACTGAAAACCAACGCCGACGGGCGACTGAAAGCACGGAACAGAAAACCACAACATCGCACTTTATGCAAACGCTACTACATCGAAAATGATCCGATTGAGTCAAGTCACACCGCTTCTTCCAAGGCCATTTCCAGCTCCAGCCAAGTTTCTTCCAAGGCACCCACTTTGCTTTGCAGCGTCTCGCGTTGCGCATTCAGCGCGGTGATTTGCACGCTGTTTTTGGTGGTGTAAGTTGCCGGATCGCCCAGTTCTTTGTCGATGTCAGCTAACGCGCTTTGCGCTTTGCGCAGTTCAATTTCCAGCTTGGATTTTTTCGATTGCAAGGCTTTGATATTGACTTTGGGCGGTGCAACGATTTTAACTTTTTCCACTTGCGTGGTTTCGCGCGGACGGCGCGATTCTATCCAGACTTTATAGTCTTCCAAATCGCCGTCAAACAACTTCGCCTCGCCATCGGCGACCAACCACAATTCATCCGCCACGGCGCGTATCAAACTGCGATCATGCGACACCACGACGACCGCGCCGGTATACTCTTCCAAAGCCAAAGTCAGCGCGTCGCGCATGTCCAAATCCAGATGGTTAGTGGGTTCGTCAAGCAGCAATAAATGCGGTTTTTGCCAAGCCAACAATGCCAATGCCAGCCGACTTTTTTCGCCGCCGGAAAAACTGCCGACGGGTCGATCTTCGCTATTACTGCCTAAGCCAAAACGGCCCAAAAAAGTGCGTAACGCCAGCGTGGTCTGCTGAGGCGCGACGCGCTCCATGTGCTGCAACGGAGTCGCCGCGCTGTCGAGATTTTCCAACTGATGTTGCGCAAAATATCCGACGCGGATTTCGGGCGTGATTTCCAGTATGCCGCTGCTGGCTTGCAACTCGCCCACCAACAATTTAATCAGCGTGGATTTACCCGCGCCATTCGGACCCAGCAAAGCAATACGCGCACCGGCGCGTAACATCAAATTAACTCTGCTAAACAAAGTTTTTTCGCCATAGCCAAAACCCATGTCGCTGGCGCGCATCAACAAATCGGGGCTGCGTTCGGGTGCTTCAATCTGCAATTCAAAATGCCCGTCGGTCAAATGCGCAGGCGCGATACGCACAATGCGTTCCAAGGCTTTAATGCGGCTTTGCGCTTGCTTGGCTTTGGTCGCCTGCGCGCGAAAGCGGCGCACGAAATCTTCCAGATGCGCGATGTGTTCCTGCTGTTGCGCAAAGGCTTGGTTTTGTTGCGCGGCACGCTCGGCACGGGCGCGCTCGAAGAAATCGTAATCGCCCGCATAACTGTCGATGACACCTTCATGCACATGCGCGATGCGGTTCACCGTGGCATTCAAAAACTCGCGGTCATGCGACACCAACAAAATGCTGCCGGGGTAACGCGCCAGATAATCCTCCAGCCACAGTATCGCTTCCAAGTCCAGATGGTTGGTCGGCTCATCCAGCAGCAATAAATCCGCGCGGCACATTAACGCACGCGCCAGATTCAAACGCATCCGCCAACCCCCGGAAAAACTGCTGACCAAGCGCGTCAAGGTGTCGCTCGCAAAACCCAAGCCGCTCAAGAGTTGCGCGGCACGCGCCGGTGCGCCATAGCCATCTATCGCTTCGAATTGTTGTTGTGCGGCAAACCAAGCCGCATCATGTTCACCGCCTGCCAATATTTTTTCCAGTGAACGCAATTGCACATCACCATCGAGTACAAATTCAATCGCGGCATGATTGGAATTTTCGATCTCCTGTTCGACGTGCGCCAGCGTCTTGCCGGATTGCAGTGACACTTCGCCACTGTCGCTATGCAATTCGCCGCGTATCAGCCGAAACAACGTGGATTTTCCGCAGCCGTTTTGCCCGACCAAGCCAACGCGCTGGTTGGAAAATACTTGCAGATTGGCTTGTAGGAATAAAGGCTGACCACCTTGCAGAAAGGTCATGTTTTGAATGTTTAGCATGTCGCTATCATAACAGAGGGGTGACGCAAATCTGCCAGAACCACACACTCAGTCTATTCAAAATCGCAGTGAGATTTTAAGCCGGAAAATGTCGCTCGCGTATGTGTTGCAACAATCCCGCTGCCGCATCTTCCACCATGTCCAGCACGCGCTCAAAACCTTCCTCGCCACCGTAGTAAGGATCAGGCACTTCACGTTCGATATGATGATGGGCAAACTCCAAAAACAAACACGCTTGGGTCGCGCTGTCTTTGGGCGCAAGACGATTCAATATCGCCAAGTTCGCGCTATCCATTGCCAGCACATAATTGAAGCGCGAAAAATCCGCCGCATCGACTTGTCTGCCACGCAAATCACCCATATCAAAACCACGTTGTTGCGCTGCCCGCTGGGTGCGTAAATCCGGCGCATCGCCTATGTGATAATCATGCGTACCCGCCGAATCAACCGCAATTTTTTCAGTTAATCCGGCGCGTTCAACAAACTGGCGGAACACCGCTTCCGCCGTGGGAGACCTGCAAATATTTCCCATGCACACGAACAACACTTTTATTTTTTTATCGTTCTTCAAGTAAATTTCCCCAATTTTTATCAAGCGATTTTTCGCACATTTTGTAGCGCGTAAAGTCAATGCCTCACACACGAAAAAAATCTAAAAAATAATATTGACAGATAGGATTTACTC
>JBAVPP010000208.1:0-3506 GCA_049693175.1 Gallionella sp.
AAAATGCGCCGCACAAAAAGACAAAACCAGATCTTTCGGTTTCGCTGCGCGAGGTAAATTTGCGCACGCCAGAAATTATCGCGGCGAAAAACGTTGCCACCCAAGGCAAGAACGCCCACAAAAAAACCAGCACAAAATACAGCGGAAAACCGTTGGTATTTTTAATCGGTCCGGTATTAAAAAAACGTCCGAATTGGCTGTCCCACAAAAAGAATTTAATGCCGGAAATCTGCGTATGACCGAACACGATTTTTTCAGGATGCGCGTCGAATTGCTGATACAGCGCGAGCAATTCCGGCGCGGTGAACAGCAGCGACAACGCCAATGCCAGCCACCATTTCACATCCCAAAATTTTTGCCAGTGTCGCTGAAAAATCCACATACATACCAAGCCGCTGGTGATGGTGATAAGCGTGAATACACCCTTAGTCATCACTGCCAACGCGCCGCACAGCGCGCCCAGCAACAGATATTTCAACTTAGCTTGCGCGTCAAAACGCAGCCAAAAATAACACGCGCCCATGATGAAGGCGGTGAGATAGGTTTCCGCTTTAACCTCGATGGAAGAATCCATCAAGTGATACACCGACACATACACCAGCACCGACAGCCACGCCGCGTCGCGCCCGTAAAAATGTCGCGCGATGCGATAAGTAAAAAATCCGCCGAGCAGATGCGCGAGAAATCCCGGTAGGATGTAAGTGAAGGAACTCACGCCGAACAGCTTGAAAAACACTGCCGTGATCCAAAACGGCAGATGCGGTTTATCCAGCCAGTCCTGCCCGTCGAGTATCAAATCGCTCCAATTCCCACTCGATGCGATGTGCTGCGACAGCGCGGCATAAGTGATGGAATCGCCGCCGTTGATAATCGGCGACAACATCGCCGCCGCGTTCACCAACGAGGTAAAAATAACCAGCCATTTGGCTTGGTGTGTAATGTTCATGTGCGTATATTTTGTGCCAATTTAAGTGCGCGATTTTACTAGCTATGCGGGATGCGATGGGCGGCATCGGTGCATGAAATGCACCCTATAATTGACATCACCATTTTATAGGTGTTACTTTAGTAACACTTAAACAAGGAGAACATCATGGCGACCGGCACCACGCTTAAACTTTCCGAAGAATTGAAGTTCCGCATCGCCTCGGTGGCTCTAGCATCAGGCAGAACGCCGCACGCGTTTATGGTCGAGGCATTGGACATTCAAGCGCGTTTAGCGGAGCAACGGCAAACTTTCATCAACGATGCGCTCGCCTCTGCAGCCGAAGTCGAGGCGGGCGGCGCGCTATATGCAATGCAAGATGTGCATGACTACATCCTTGCACGTAGCGCGGGCAAGGCGGCGAAACTTCCTAAAGCGATTGCACCTGAAAAAGTAATCTCGCGTAAAACTCCCGCGACCAAACGCAGCGCGCGTTAATCATGTCCATCGTCAATTTTTCCGAACGCGCACTGCGCGACCTCGAACGCATCTTCGATTTTTTGGAACAGGAATCACCGGAATTTGCCCTCGCCTCCGGTCAGCTTATCGTCGATGCCACCGCAGTATTACAACGCCATCCTCTAATCGGACGACCCGCCGCGCAACACTTACGCGAACTGGTCATCTCACACGGACACACTGGCTACGTCGCGCTATACCGCTACCTGCCCACACTAGATCGGATTGATATATTGGCGATTCGTCATCAACGGGAATGCGGATTTTTAGAGTGATGCGTTGGACAACGCCTTCCCTTACGCGAATAAAAACTTTTTTCGAACATACCCAAATAAACTCTACTATTGAGCGCTCATCATCCGTTCCACATATCTGGCAATCAAATCTACTTCCAAATTAACACGACTGCCTGCTGTTAAATTTTTCAGCGTGGTCATCTGCAAGGTGTGCGGAATGAGGTTGAGAGAGAACTCGCAGGCGTTGACTTGGTTGATGGTGAGGCTCACGCCGTTGATGGTGATTGAGCCTTTGATGGCGATAAATTTCGCTAAGTTTTGCGGGGCGCGGATGACGAGTTTCCAGCTTTCGCCCAAGTCATCAAAAGCGACCACCTCACCCACACCATCGACGTGACCGCTGACCAAATGCCCGCCTAATCTATCCGATAAACGCAACGCTTTTTCCAAATTAACGGGCGCGTTGTACGCTTCCAAACCGACGGTACACGCCAGTGTTTCGCACGACACGTCCACGCTGAAAGCCTTGCCGTCTATGGCGATAACGGTGAGGCACACACCGTTCACCGCGATGCTGTCGCCGAGTTGCACATCGTCCAAGCCGAGTGCGGAAGTATTGATAGTCAGGCGTAAACCACCGTCACGATTTTGCGTGGATTTGATTTGCCCCACGTCGGCGACGATGCCACTAAACATTTTTTAATTCCCCTCGTCATTGATCAAACTTCTAGCCATTCGACTAAGCCAGCAAGCTGGCAAGTCGCTGGTTATCCCGCGTCGGCGGCAGTCCAGTGTTTTTTCAATAAGCTTTTGCTTTTGCTTTTGTTTCCGCTGCGCAGAGATTTTTTACTGCTGGATTCCAGCCTACGCGGGAATGACAGCCTGTTTCTTTATTTTCACTTGCACGCGCATATCGTTGCCGACCATTCTGACATCTTGCCATTGCAGTTCGACATGTTCAGCTAACTGCGTCAACTCACCCAAACTCGCCATGCCGCGCGCCACGTCGCCTAGCAATTGCGGGGCGAGATACAACACCAATTCATCGATCAATCCCGCTTGCAATAACGCGCCGTTCAAAACTTTGCCCGCTTCCACCAGCACCTCGTTGATGCCGCGCCGCGCCAAATCTTTCAACATCGTATGCAAATCAACCTGGCCATTTTTTTCCGGCAACAGGCAAATGGTCGCACCGGTTTTTTCCAGCGAGGCGATTTTTTCAGCCTTGCGCGTGACGGTGTAAATCAACACGTTTCCACCCGACAAAATCTTCGCGCTCAACGGTATGCGCAACTGGCTATCCAGTACCACGCGCAAAGGCTGCCGTGTAGTCTCGATATCGCGCACATTCAGTTGCGCATCATCGGCGAGGATAGTGTTGATGCCAGTCAGCACGGCGCAGGAACGGGCGCGCCAGTGTTGCACATCGCGTCTGGCTTCCGCTCCGGTAATCCACTGGCTCACGCCGTTTTTCAGCGCGGTGCGACCATCCAGACTCATCGCAATTTTGCTGCGCACCAGCGGCATACCGAGCGTCATGCGCGCCACGAATCCGCTGTTTAATTCTCGCGCTTCGGCTTCCATCAAGCCGCTTTCAACGATGATGCCTGCCGCGCGCAATCTTGCCGCACCTTTACCGGAGACCAATGGATTCGGGTCTTTCATGGCAATGACCACGCGCGCCACATAGGCGGCAACCAAGGCATCGGCACACGGCGGCGTGCGTCCAAAATGACAACAAGGTTCGAGCGTGACATAGGCTGTCGCACCAATCGCCGCGCTGCCCGCCGCACGCAACGCCAACGCTTCGGCATGCAGTTCACCCG
>JBAVPP010000209.1:0-1763 GCA_049693175.1 Gallionella sp.
AATGCGTCCCAACCCATAGGCTGCATGACGTTGTAGCCTTTCATGCGATGGTAGCGACTCAGCACATCGCCTATGGTGTAGTTGCGCACATGACCCATGTGCAACTTGCCGGAAGGATAGGGAAACATCGACAAACAATAATACTTAGGCTTGTCGCTAACTTCGGCGGCGCGAAAAATCTGGCGCGCTTCCCAATCTTGCTGGGCTTGTTTTTCGATGGACTCTGGATGGTAATTGGCTTGCATGAATGAATATGTTTAGGCTAAAAATTGTGCGTCATTATAACGGTTCAGCTTGTGCCGCGTGGACCTTCATACCGTGGAAAAACATGACACGAAAAACGGCGGCGAGAATCAGCAATTTGCTTGGAAGCTGCGCTTGCGTAACGCGGCTACTTTTCGCGCTTTAATAACAGCAGATATTGTTCGCGTTCGGCATCACTCAGCTTCGCCAAACCGACCTGCGCCAGCTTGGTTTGCAAATCTTGAAACCGATGGTTGCGCGTAGTGTTGGCAAACTTATTTAACAGTCCGGCGAACTCACCTTCGACATCGAATGCATCGCCCCAATTGAGCATTTCGGTTTGCGCGGCGGTGAGGAATTTTTCGTGTACCGTTCCCTGAAAAAGTTGCGTCAGAATTGCACTGCTGGCAACAAAATCCGACTCGCGCAAAATCATCAACAATGCTTCCACCGTTTCGGCTTCCACGCCTTCCATCGACCAGGTGTCTGGAATCTGCCGACCCAGTTCCGGTTGCGCCAACAAGCATTGCAACATGCGTTGTTGCGCCGAAGTGGTCGGGGCGCGATTGGATTTTTGCAGCCCAGGACGCGGCGCGCGCGCCACCGGATTCACTTGATACAAGGTCTCTAATTCAGCCTGACTTACACCCGCCAATGCCGCGACTTCTTTGCGCAATAGCAATGCGGTAGTCGGCGCGGTGATTGCGGTCAGCAGCGGTTTAGCGTGTTGCAATAATTGGTTGCGACCTTCGGCTGTGCGCAAATCCAAATCGAGTGAAATTTCACGCAACAAATACGTTGAAAGCGGCATCGCTTCTTGCACGCATTGCTCAAATGCGTCGTGACCGAACTCGCGTATAAAGCTGTCGGGATCATGCTCGACAGGCAAGAATAAAAAGCTGATGCGCTTGCCATCTTGCAAATAAGGCAGCGCGTTTTCCAGCGCGCGCCAAGCGGCTTTTTGTCCGGCTTTATCGCCGTCGAAACTAAAAATAATATGCTCGGACAAGCGCAATAATTTTTGTATATGAAACGGCGTGGTCGCCGTGCCCAAGGTTGCCACGGCATAATCCACGCCGTGTTGCGCCAATGCCACCACGTCCATATAACCTTCGACAACCAACACGCGCTGTAAATTGCGTATGGATTTTTGCCCCTGAAATAGACCGTACAATTCATGGCCTTTTTCAAACAGCGCGGTCTCCGGCGAGTTCAAATATTTTGGTTCGCCTTTATCTAAAACGCGTCCGCCAAAACCTATGCATTGTCCGCGCACATTGATGATAGGAAACATGATGCGATCTCGAAATCTATCGTAGCGTTTACCTTCATCGTTGCTAATCACCAAGCCGGTTTGTGTCATGCTTTCCGCCTGATAGTCGGGAAATGCGGCAGCCAGATTTTGCCAGGCATCTGGCGCGTAACCGATGCCGAAACGCGCTGCGATTTCACCGCTTAAGCCGCGACCTTTTAGGTAGTCAATCGCGCGCGGCGTGATTTTTAATTGCTCGCGGTAATAG
>JBAVPP010000210.1:0-2799 GCA_049693175.1 Gallionella sp.
CGTACGATTGCGACAAGCGACCGATGGCGCGAAATACTTCCTGCATCGCGGGTGCGTGTCCGAGGATGTCCGCTTCGACTTCTGCCGGTTCAGCCTCACTACTTTTGCGCCGACTTTGCTCTAGCGCGCGACCTATCAATTCCACCGCCTGATTGATGTCGAACGGTTTGGGCAAATACTCGAACGCCCCGCCCTGAAAGGCGGAAACAGCACTCTCCAGATCGGAATACGCGGTCATAATGATGACCGGAATCAGCGGATGCTGCTCATGCAACACTTGCAAAAAATCCAAGCCGCTACTGCCCGGCATACGAATATCGCTGACCACCACTTGCGGCAATTCTTTGCCCAATTCGCGTAAGGCATCATCCGCACTGGCAAAACTTTTGAATGCGATGTCGGCGCGCGCCAGCGATTTTTCCAGCACCCAGCGGATTGATTTATCGTCGTCGATTATCCAAACTGATTTCATTTAGCATCCTTAAAATTTGCAAAAACATTTGTCCACGAGCGACCCGAAATAACACGAACAAAACCATGCATTCACCACTTCAATTCGCGACTTTTTTCGTGCTTTTCGTGCCGTTCGTGGATAAGCTTTTGACCTTATGGCAATGGCAACATCACGCTAAAACAAGTGCGTCCGGGTTCACTGTCGAACTCTATGGTGCCGTGATGCTGACTGACAAAATCCTGCGCAAGTGTCAATCCCAAGCCATGCCCATCGGCACGCCCCGACACCAGGGGATAAAAAATTTTGTCGCGCAATTCGGCGGAGATGCCCGGACCGTTGTCTACGATTTGCACCAAGATCGCCAGACGGTGACGGCGACGAATCAGCGTAATCTGGCGAGCGATGCGAGTCCGCAACACGATACGTCCTTTGCCCTGCATTGCCTGCGCCGCGTTACGCACGATGTTGAGCATAACTTGTATCAATTGCTCTTTGTCGCCTATCAACGCGGGCAAACTAAGATCGTAATCGCGCTGTATGGTTAGCCCGTCCGGCAGCTCCGCCAACACCACGCTGCGCACCCGTTCCAACACCTCGTGGATGTTCAGCGCGCTATGGTGCGTGCCATTTTGCGGCGTGAGTAATTTTTCCATCAGGCTGCGCAATCTGTCCGCTTCCTGAATGATGACTTGGGTATATTCGCGCAACGCCGGTTTTTCCAATTCCTGTTCCAGCAACTGCGCCGCACCGCGAATTCCGCCCAAAGGATTTTTAATTTCATGCGCGAGATTGCGCAACAACAATCGGTTCGCTTGCGTCTGATCCAGCATCTGTTCTTCGCGCGCCAATTTCAATGTGCGGTCAATCAAATGAAATTCCAGCATCAGGCCGGGTTGGGGTAATTGCAAAGGAGTGGCCGCGCAGCGCAGATGCAATTTGCCATGCGCGTGTGTGCCCAAAATCATATCGTGCTCGATATAACTGGCATGGCTCTGTACCGCTTGCTGCATCGCGCTCGCCAGCTGCTCGGTATGGGTGAACACTTGCTGCACGATTAAACCATGCAGATTTTTACTGCCTATTTCAAATAAATTTTCCGCCGCCGGATTGAGATAGGCTATGCGCAATTCCGCGTCCAACAGCACGACAGCGGTGGAAAGATTTTCTATGGTGAAATGAAGTATGTCTGACATGTGATTTATTGAGCATGAAACATGCCAGACAGTTGGCGTTTATTTTAGCTTGGATAATTCGGTGTTCAGGGCATCGATATTTTGTTGGTGCATATTCACAGCGTCGGTTTGCTTGTTCACCTCGGCAGTATAGGCTTGGGCGACTGCCTCGTTACGCACATATTTGCCATTGATGCTCGAATCACCGCGATTCTGCGCTTGCGCATTTTGTAAATTTTGTTTGGACTCATCAAGCAGTTTTTGCTCCGTCTTTAATTCATCCAGCAGGATTTTACGTCGTGCCTCATCGCGGCCTTTTTGTGTCTCGCCATCCACTCTCGGAAAGTCCGACGGTGTGCGTGATCTAACCAGCGGAGCCATGGTGGGCAAAGGATCCAAATTGAGTTTTTTCCCGCCCTTGATAGGTGAACTCGAATAGGTCACATGACCATCCGCATCAATATATTTATACAAATCCGCTGCATTTGACAGCATCGGCGCGACACACATCAGGGCAAATATATATTTTAGTTTCATAGTAGTTTCCAGCAACGACGACGCTTGAGTATAGGCGAAGCCTTGGACTGCGACAATTGCTTTACAGTTCCCCGGCCAGCTTGGCTTACCTATAAACAATAAAAAACGGGGCTTGCGCCCCGTTCAATTTTTACACTCAGCTTAAAATTACAGGCTGTAGTACATATCAAACTCAACTGGATGAGTCGTCATGCGCATACGTGTCACTTCTTCCATTTTCAACGTGATGTAAGCGTCGATAAAGTCGTTAGAGAACACGCCACCACGGGTTAGGAACTCGCGATCTTTGTCCAGCGCGTTCAATGCTTCATCGAGTGAAGTACAAACGGTAGGGATTTTTGCGTCTTCTTCGGGTGGCAAATCGTACAGGTTTTTATCTGCCGGATCGCCAGGATGAATCTTGTTTTGAATACCATCCAAGCCCGCCATCATCAGTGCCGAGAAGCACAAATATGGGTTGGCGGAAGGATCAGGGAAACGTGTTTCGATACGACGCGCTTTTTCGCTAGGAACGTGAGGAATACGAATCGAAGCGGAACGATTTTTCGCGGAATACGCCAACTTGGTTGGAGCTTCGTAATGAGGAACCAAACGTTTGTATGAGTTCGTACCTGGGTTGGTAATCGCGTTCAAAGC
>JBAVPP010000211.1:0-1838 GCA_049693175.1 Gallionella sp.
GGAAGAATCAGATTTGGATTTCTTGGTGGTCGAGCCGACCTTGCTGGATAAATTTGGCGAGATGGTGCGCTTGCGCCAAGTGCTGCGTCCGTTACGCATCGCTGCTGACGTGTTGGTGTGTTCGCAAGCGGAAGTGAATCAGCAAGAACAAGCGTGTTCCACAGCGGTGTATTGGGCGTTGCGCGAAGGCAAGGTGTTGTATGACTCAGCGCATTGACGCGGCGCGCCGTTTGCTGGTATTGGCGCAGCGCGATATGACTTCGTTTCGCGCACTGGCGACGCATCCAGAAGTGGACATTTCCGCGCCGTGATTTTTTGCGCAGCAAGCGGTAGAAAAATGTTTGAAGGCGATAGCCGAATATCACGGCGTCGTGTTTCGCAGAACGCATGATGTGGATGAGTTGGTCGATCTGTTGTTGCAACATCGCGTGGTGATGTCTTTTCCGCCGGAGCAGTTTAGTTATCTCAATCCCTTCGCGGTGATTTTGCGTTATGAAGAAACACCCTACATCAAAATGACTTTGGCTGAGATGGAACAACTGGTTAAGCTGGCGCATCAGTGGGCATTAAGTGTAGTGGAAAAATAAAATGAAAACGGTGGGCAATATGCCCACCCTACATGAGGTTGATATGAAGATTTTGGTGATTGGTAACGGTGGTCGCGAGCACGCTTTGGCTTGGCGGTTGGCGCAGGGCGCGAAGGTGCAGAAGGTTTTTGTTGCGCCGGGCAACGCGGGGACGGCGTTGGAAGATGGGCTGGAAAATGTCGCGATTACCGCGATTCCTGAGCTGATCGAATTCGTGAAGCGCGAAGACATTTACATGACCGTGGTAGGGCCGGAAGCTCCGCTGGCGGCGGGGGTGGTGGATGCGTTTCGTGCGGCGGGATTGAAAATTTTTGGCCCAACCAAAGCGGCGGCGCAACTGGAATCGTCCAAAGATTTTGCCAAGCGTTTTATGACGCGCCACAACATTCCGACGGCATTTTTTGAGACCTTTAGCGAGATTGCGCCAGCGAAAGCCTATGTGGAAAAACACGGCGCGCCTATAGTCGTTAAAGCCGATGGATTAGCGGCGGGCAAGGGCGTGGTGGTGGCGATGAGCAAGCAAGAAGCCTTCGATGCTATCGACATGATGTTGTCGGATAATAAGCTCGGCGATGCCGGTGCGCGCGTGGTGGTGGAAGAGTTTTTGGCGGGTGAAGAAGCCAGTTTTATCGTGATGGTCGATGGCAAAAATGTGTTGGCGATGGCGACCAGCCAAGACCACAAACGCTTGCAAGACGGCGACCAAGGACCGAACACCGGTGGCATGGGCGCGTATTCGCCCGCACCGGTGGTCACGCCTGACATCCATGCCCGCGCTTTGCGCGAAGTCATTATGCCGACGGTACACGGCATGGAATCTGAAGGCATTACCTACACCGGATTTTTGTACGTGGGGCTAATGATTTCGCCGGATGGCGGTATCAAAGTTTTGGAATTTAATTGCCGCATGGGCGACCCGGAAACGCAGCCGATTATGATGCGCTTGAAGAGCGATTACGCGGTGATTGTCGAACACGCGATTGCCGGAACATTGAACCAAGTCGAAGCCGAATGGGACAGACGCACCGCGCTGGGGGTGGTGATGGCGGCGGCAAATTACCCCGACACGCCGCGCAGCGGTGACGCGATTTCCGGCCTACCTAAAGCATCGGACGACGCGCATGTATTTCATGCCGGAACGAAAATGCAAGATGGAAAAGTCGTCACCAGCGGCGGTCGCGTGTTGTGCATAGTGGCTCTCGGCGATATGGTCAAACTGGCGCAAAAACACGCCTACGAAGTGGCGGAACA
>JBAVPP010000212.1:0-6550 GCA_049693175.1 Gallionella sp.
ACTCAAATCAGCATCAGTATTACTCAAGATATAAATTGAAGCTTCCTTCATTTATCATCAGGAGCAGTATCGTTGCGCAAAATCACACTTGTAATGTTTCAAAGTATGAATTGAGCTCTCATACCTATTGGTGTTGGTGCCCGAAACCGGAATCGAACCGGTACGCCCGTTTTATCGAAGCGACGGATTTTAAGTCCGTTGTGTCTACCAATTTCACCACTCGGGCTTGTGATATGTATCGCGAAAAATCATCAACCTCAAGTTGTGCGATACAAAGAGATTGCAATAAGACTACTGCAAAAATTTCGTTGCGGATTCTAGCACAGCCAGCGCGATTTCTCTAAATGAAACCACACCGCTGTGTTGAAAAAGCATGCCGCTCTTTACTCGAACGGATGGCGTAACACGATGGTCTCGTCCCGATCAGGGCCGGTGGAAACCATATCCACTGGCACACCGCAGACTTGCGCGATACGCTCCAGATAATTGCGCGCGGCTTGCGGCAACAGTTCGTATTTTTGTATACCCAACGTGCTCTCGCTCCAGCCCGGCATTTCTTCGTAGATAACTTCGCAATCACCCAGCGCGTCCGCGCCGACTGGCAGAATGTCGCCGACCACGCCATTGATGCGATAACCTACGCCCAGACGCACGACTTCCATACCGTCCATCACATCCAGTTTGGTGACACACAGACCTGACACGCCGTTAATCTGGATGGAACGCTTCAACGCCGCCGCATCGAACCAGCCGCAGCGACGCGCACGTCCGGTGGTCGAGCCGAATTCGTGACCACGTTTCGCCAGACCCGCGCCGATCGGATCGTGCTTGTTGACTGCGTCGTACAGCTCGGTCGGGAACGGTCCTGAGCCGACGCGCGTGGTGTAAGCCTTGGTGATGCCCAACACATAATTCAACATCTGCGGGCCGACACCCGCACCGGCACTTGCCGCACCGGCGACACAATTGCTGGAGGTGACATAGGGGTACGTGCCGTGATCGATATCCAGCAACGCGCCTTGCGCGCCCTCGAACAACAAGCCCTGTCCGGCTTTGTTCGCTTCATACAAAGCGCGCGGCACATCCATCACCAGCGGTTTGATGCGCTCGCCCAGTGCCAAAGTCTCATCGAGCGTTTTTTGGAAATCGATGGTCGCCGCGTTGAAATAATTTTTCAACACGAAGTTGTGATAGTCCAACACTTCGCCCAACTTGGCGGCGAAACGTTCGCGATAAAAAATATCCTGTAAACGAATCGCGCGGCGTGCCACTTTATCTTCATATGCAGGGCCGATACCTCGTCCGGTCGTGCCGATTTTCGCATCGCCTTTCGCCAGCTCGCGCGCTTTATCTATCGCCTCGTGATACGGCAAAATCAGCGGACACGCTTCGGATACTTTTAAGCGGCTATATACATCAATACCGGCGGCTTGCAGCTCGTCCATTTCTTTAAGCAAAGCCTGCGGCGACAGCACCACGCCATTGCCAATGTAGCACATCACATGGTCTCGCAAAATGCCTGAAGGAATCAGGTGTAGCACGGTTTTTTTGCCGTTGATCACCAGCGTGTGTCCGGCATTGTGCCCGCCTTGAAAACGCACCACGCCTTGCGCGTGATCGGTCAACCAATCAACAATTTTGCCCTTGCCTTCATCGCCCCATTGGGTACCGATCACCACTACGTTCTTAGTCATCACAAAATTCCAATTTGAAAATTGATAAGTTCTTTATATCGCCACAACTTGCCAAACACCGGCTTGCAACACCAGCTCGCGGTCGCATTGCCATTCCGCTTTATGCATTTTATCGCCGGACAAGTCGACCAAAACAATCTCGCCCGTGGCGCGCAACGCCATTATTTTTTGTTCTAGCGCAACATCGTTTTGGTGTGGCGCGAAAATGCCTCGCGGCGAATTTTGCGCAGGCACCAAACGATACAACTGACGCAGATCCATACTGAATCCGGTTGCGGCACGCGCGCGTCCGAAGCTCTTGCCCAAATCATCATAACGCCCGCCCAAAGCGATGGCATCATGGCTGCCCGCGTGATAGGCGGCGAACACCATGCCGGTGTGATAGTGATAACCGCGCAAATCGGCCAAGTCGATACCGACACTAGACACTAACGGCTGCAAGTGCCGGGCAGCTGTTGCCATATCATCCAATGCCGCCTGTATCTCGGCAAAGTCCGGCAACACTTTACGGGCGCGTGAAATCACATCGGTGCAATCGCCATACAAAGTGGGCAGTGCCAACAAAGCATTGCGCAAGACAACCCCCAGCGATGCGGTCAAGTTTGCCAAGGTCGCGCAGTCTTTACTTTGCAGCGCATCAAACAACGCGCTTTCCAGCGCGGCATCCAATCCGGCGTGCCGCACCAGCGCGCGAAATACCGCAACGTGACCGAGATCAAGATGCACATTTGTTATAGCCAATGTGCGCAAAGACTCCAGCATTAAACGCTGGATTTCCAAGTCACTGTCGAGACCATTGTGACCGTAAAGTTCCGCGCCGATTTGCATTAACTCACGAGTGCGTGTCAATCCGACCGGATGGGTGTGCAGCACACTGCCCGCGTAACACAAACGTGTCACGCCCTGGCGATTGAGCAAATGCGCATCGATACGCGCCACTTGCGGCGTGATGTCGGCGCGTAACGCCAGCGTGCGACCGCTGAGTTGATCGACCAATTTGAACGTGCGCAAATCCATTTCGGCACTGTCGGCAATCAACAAGGATTCGGCATATTCCAACAATGGCGGCGCGACCAACTGATAGCCTGATTTGCGCAGCAAACCCAGCACTTCGGCGCGTATTTGTTCGACACGCCAAGCCTCGTCGGGCAGCATGTCTTGTATGTATTCGGGCAACAACCAGTTCTGCATTACAAGGTTCTCAATAATATTTATTTCGGATTACTTAATCCAGTACAACAACAGCAAGCCCAGCAACATCGCGGAAAGACCGGCGAAGCGCAAATGATTATCGCTTAGGTTCACCAGCCTGGCGAAAGTTTTGCGCCAAAGCTGGGGTAACACGAAGGGCAATAAACCTTCCACGATCAGCATCATCGCCGAACCTAGCAGCCAGTAGTCAAACATTTATTTACCCGATTTTCCTGAGCCTTTTAGGTATTTGAAAAATGCCGAACTCGGATCTAACACCATCACGTCGCTCTTGTTTTTGAAGCTTTGCTTATAGGCTTCCAGACTGCGGTAAAAAGAATAGAACTCGGCATTTTTACCAAACGCGGCGGCGTAAATCGCGGCAGCTTTTGCATCGCCCTCGCCTTTGGTTTTTTGTGCTTCGCGGTAGGCTTCCGCCAAAATCACTTCGCGCTGTTTGTCCGCGTCCGCTTTGATTTTTTCGCCTTCCGCCGCACCGGAAGCGCGCAATTCATTGGCGACACGTTTGCGCTCCGCATCCATGCGGCGATAAATCGAGTCGCTAATCTCGGACGGAAAGTCCACGCGTTTCAGACGCACATCCAATACCTGTACGCCAATTTTGCGCGCGTCGGCATCGGTTTTTTCACGCAACACGGTCATAATCTGCTCGCGCTCACCCGACACCACATCGTGTATGGTGCGCTTGCCGAATTCCTCACGCATACTGGAGTTGACGGTTTGCAACAACCGTGTTCTGGCACGCACCTCATCGCCGCCCACGCTGATGTAATATTGCTTGACATCGACAATGCGCCATTTAACGAAAGAATCCACCAGCACATTTTTCTTTTCCGCCGTGATGAAACGTTCAGGCTCGGCAGAATCCAGCGTCAAGATGCGCGAATCAAAATAGCGCACGTTTTGCATCAAAGGAATTTTCCACTTCAAACCCGGTGTGGATTCGACGCGCACCATCTCACCCAATTGCAACACGATGGCGGTCTGACGCTGATCGACGATAAACAGACTCAGACTCAAGACCACCAGCGCGGCAACCACGCCTATCATAATATTCGTTACATTGGTTTTCATCTCGCCTCCCGATCACGGCTGAGCAAAGAATCGCGGGCGCGTTGCGCGGCGTTATTGTCATTGCTTTGTGAAGTGACTGGCACATCCGGTTTGACCGCCGGAACGGCATCCGCCGGAGCCGGAACGAGCGCGCCCGAACGGCTCGCGTCTATCAGTTTATCCAGTGGCAAATACAACATGCTGCTGCCGTTCTTTTGATCGACCATCACCTTGCTGATATTGCCCATGACCTGCTGCATCATATCGATGTACATACGCTCACGCGTGACCGCCGGTGCTTTTTCGTACTCGACCAGAATCTGTTTGAAGCGACTCGCATCGCCTTCCGCATTCGCAATCACACTTTGCTTGTAACCTTCCGACTCTTGAATCAATCGCGCCGCCGTACCGCGCGCTCTGGGCACGACATCGTTGGCATAGGATTGGCCTTCGTTCTTCTGACGCTCCCTATCTTGCCCGGCTTTCACCGCATCATCGAACGCGGCTTGCACCTGCTCAGGCGGTTGCGCGTTTTGCATAGTGAGTTTGCTCACCACGATACCGGATTTATAGCGATCCAAAATTTCTTGTATCAATTTGGTGGCGGATGCCGCCACTTGTTCACGGCCTTCGTACAACACAAAATCCATTTTGCTTTTGCCCACCACTTCGCGTATCGCCGTCTCCGCTGCCTGACGCACGTTCTCGTCGGGGTTGCGGTTGTTGAACAAATACTCGCCGGGATCACGCAGGAAATATTGCACGGCAAACTGGATGTCGATGATGTTTTCATCATCCGTCAACATCAGCGATTCTTTGAGCATTTTGTTTTTGACGTTCTCGCGGTAGCCCACTTCCACGGTACGCACCTGACTAAGACTGACAATCTCAACCGTCTCAATCGGAAAAGGCCAGTGCCAACGCGGACCCGCGTCGGTGGTCTCGACTTGTTTACCAAAGCGCAACACCACGCCGCGCTGGCTGGCATCGACAATATAAAAGCCGCTACCCAGCCAAATCAGCGCGGCAATTAACGCGATCAAACCAAAGCCGCCGCTCATGCTGGGCATGGGCGCGCCTTTATTGGGGCCACCGTTGTTTCCACCACCGCTTTTACCGCCAAAAAAGGCGGCAACTTTCGCATTCAATTTGCGCAACAACTCTTCCAAGTCCGGCGGGCCGCCGTTGTTTTTATTACCCCATTGCGGATCATTCAATCCCATGATTCTCTCGCTTGTCTAAGTTGATTTTCAATAACACTTGCCGCCTGTCGTGCGGCTCTGGTTTCAAGCAAAGTCTGGCGCAGATCATCCAATCCCGCGCCGCTTTTCGCACTCAAAAAAACGCGTGAGATTCTATCATGTTCGTCGCGTTTTATACCCGCTTCCATATTTTCGACCGCGTCTATTTTGTTGAATACCAGCACCTGCGGAATATCGCCCGCGTCGATTTCCGCCAGAACCTTGTTCACTTCGGCGATTTGATCGTCATGGTTGGGATTGCTGATGTCCACGACATGCAGCAGAACGTCGGCCTGTATGGTCTCTTCCAGCGTACTGCGGAACGCGGCAACCAAACCGTGCGGCAGGTGGCGAATAAATCCCACCGTGTCCGACACCACAATCTCGCCCGCGCCCTCCGCATACATCTTGCGCGACGTGGTATCCAGCGTGGCAAACAACTGGTTCGCCACATACACATTGGCTTTGGTGAGACGATTAAACAGCGTGGATTTTCCCGCGTTGGTGTAGCCGACGATAGACACCGACAACACATCCGAACGATTACGCGAACGGCGCAATAAATCGCGTTGACTCTTGAGTTTAACCAAACGCTCTTTGAGCAGATGCACGCGCTTGTCCAACTCGCGCCTATCCAATTCCAACTGTGTTTCGCCCGGACCGCGCGCACCGACCGCGAATTTTTGCTGCCCCATGTCGGCGTTCTGCCCCACTAAACGCGTGGAAAGATATTTGAGCTGCGCCAACTCAACCTGAACTTTTCCTTCGTGGCTTTGCGCGCGTTGCGCAAAAATATCCAATATCAGCATGGTGCGATCTATGACGCGAGTGCCGAGTTTGAGTGTGAGATTGCGCATTTGCGCCGGTGACAATTCGTGATTGAAAATCACCAACGGCACTTCCATGCGCTCGACCAACTCGGCAATCTGCTGCACCTTGCCGCTGCCGGCAAATAACGCCGCATCGGGGCGGATACGCTTCGCCTCAACCGTCGCCAGCGTATGCACACCGGCAGTCTCGGCGAGCAGCTTTAATTCCGCCAAACTTTCCTGATAGTCAGTATCACCCAAATCGATACTGACTAAGATCGCCGACTCAATACCGGGCGAAGTTTGCTGCATTACTAAGCAGCGTCGTCGACAGGAATAGTGACAGCGCGGGCCGGAACGATAGTGGAAATCGCATGCTTGTAAACCATCTGTGTGACGGTATTTTTCAGCAGAACGACGTATTGATCGAAAGATTCGATTTGGCCTTGTAGCTTGATGCCATTGACTAGATAGATACCGACTTGCACGTGTTCTTTACGCAGTGCATTCAGAAATGGATCTTGTAGTTGCTGTCCTTTTA
>JBAVPP010000213.1:0-1647 GCA_049693175.1 Gallionella sp.
GCAATTGCTCGACATCAAGCACTGATCCGACCAATCCGTTCCCGAGCAACTTCTTCTGCAACCCGTCCGGTATTGATGGCCTGACCATCACCAACAGCTCGCAGGGTGGCGGCGGAATCTTCGTGCATGCATGGGGGCATTACATCCAGATCGCCAACAACCGAGTCAGGAACAATTCCGGAACGCTGTCGGGCGGCATCAACATTGGCCAGGGCGAATATCCACCCTCGTACACAGCGGGTGGTGGAGCGACCAACGGCGCGCCGGGTTCCTGCCAGAGCGAAAATGGACTGCCGACGGGCACGCAGTTGCAATACTGCCTGGATACGCACGTGAACCTGCACCACAACTCGATTACACTCAATTCCTCTACCGGTGACGAGCTGTTCTCGGCCACGCCGGCCGGCGCAGGCGGTGTGAGCATCTGCAACGGCTCGGACTACTACAAGTTCAACTACAACTGGGTATGCGGCAACATGAGCACGGGTGACGGTGGCGGTATGGCTCACATCGGCTTCAGCGCCAATGGCGATATCGAGCACAACACGGTGCTGTTCAACCAGAGCACGAACCCGACCATTGCAACCAATGGTGGCGGCATCCTCATCATGGGTGCCCCCGATGTAGATCCGACCTGCGGTATCACGACCGACCAGGATTGCGTCTCAGTCCCGCCAGTCGGGCCGGCTGACGGCGCGGGTCCGGGCTTGGTGATCAATGCCAACCTGATCATGGGTAATGCCGCGGAGAGCGGCAGCGGCGGTGGTCTGCGCCTCCAGCATCTCAATGGCACGGATGTGCTCACTTTCCCGACCACTCCGAACAACTGGTATGGGGTGAACGTTACCAACAACATCATCGCCAATAATGTGGCGGGCTGGGACGGTGCGGGAATTTCACTGCTGGACGCATTGAAGGTAAACATCATCAACAACACGATCGTGTCCAACGACAGCACGGCGTCGTCGGGAGTACTGTTCAACACACTGGGTGCGCCGCTGGCCAGCTCGGCCGGTCCGACCTGCACTTCGAACTGTGGCACGAATTCGCTGCCACAACCTTCGGGTCTGGTATCCGTGCAGAACAGCGTGAATCTTACGCATAACTTGCCGGCGACGGTCAACTGCCCGGCAGGCCACGGCGATGCGATCAACGGGGCATGCAGGAACTACTCGGTCCCGGAACTGTACAACAACGTGATCTGGCAGAACCGCACCTTCAACATCGGCGTGGGTAGCCTCGGCGCGGGCGCGTTGAACCAGCAGAATGTGGTCGCGCTGTACAACGCTTTCACGAATACGCAGGCGCCGACCCAGCCAACGTCAGATGCCACTACGGCAAATGGCGGCGGTGCGATCATCACGGGTGGTACCGGGGCGTGCACGGCAGCGAGCTATTGGGATATCGGCGTGCGCGGCGACACAGGGCCGGCCAATCATAGCTCCGGGCTGACGTTAACCCCGACATACTCGGTACTGACCGATGCGGGAGACTATCCAGGGCTGAACAATTCCGGGAGCAATCCGACTCTCCTGAGCCAGTACTGCAACGGTTCGCGCGTGCCGCCGGAAATCGTGGCCAGCGGCGGGGGACTGGGGTGGCAAGTGCCCCCGGGAATTTCGGACGCGACCGTGCCCAACCCGATCT
>JBAVPP010000214.1:0-2835 GCA_049693175.1 Gallionella sp.
AGCAAAACCCCGCCCCATTATTTCGACGGACAATTGTTCACGTTCCATGTAGATTCGATTCACGTCAGTGATTTCCAACTCGCCGCGCGGCGAAGGTTTCAAATCGCGCGCAATGTCGATGACTTGATTGTCGTAAAAATACAGCCCCGTCACCGCAAAGCTGGATTTGGGTTGCACAGGTTTTTCTTCCAGCGAGATTGCCTTGCCTGCCTTGTCGAACTCGACCACACCATAACGCTCCGGGTCGCGCACATGATAGGCAAACACCGTCGCACCTGATGGTCGTTGTGCCGCGCTGCTCAGTTGCTGGCGGAACTCGTGACCGTAAAAAATATTGTCGCCCAACACCAAGGCCGATGGATCGTTGCCGACAAAATCTTTGCCAATGATAAACGCTTGCGCCAGACCGTCCGGCGAAGGTTGGATCGCGTATTGCAGATTCAAACCCCACGCGCTGCCATCGCCCAATAATTGCTGAAAACGTGGCGTATCTTGCGGTGTAGAGATAATCAGGATGTCTTGTATGCCCGCCAACATCAAAGTCGAAAGCGGGTAGTAAATCATCGGCTTGTCGTACACCGGCAGCAGTTGTTTAGACACCGCCAACGTGACCGGATGCAAACGTGTGCCCGAACCACCCGCGAGAATAATACCTTTACGATTTGGCATAGTTTATTTCTCCAAGATTTCAGTCAGCATACGTTGCACGCCGACCTGCCAATCAGGCAAAGTTAAAGCAAAAGTGTGTTGCAATTTTTCCGTGTTCAAACGGGAATTGTGCGGGCGTTTTGCAGGCGTGGGAAACGCGCTGGTCGGCACGGGTTGAATCGCATCTTGCGCGACTTTAATCGCCACACCATGTTCACGTGCATAAGCAATGACCACGCCGGCATACTCATGCCAAGTCGTTACGCCGCCTGCCACCAAGTGATACAAGCCCGACACTTCGGGGCGCGCCATCGCCATGTGTATCGCGTGCGCAGTGACATCCGCCAGCAGATCCGCGCCAGTGGGCGCGCCGAATTGATCGTTGATAATTTTTAGGTTGTCGCGCTCTTGCGCCAGTCGCAACATGGTCTTGGCAAAGTTGCCACCACGCGCGCCATACACCCAACTGGTGCGGAAAATAAGATGCTTGCAGCCGGACTTTTGGATGAGTTGTTCACCCTCCAATTTGGTCGCGCCATACACACTTAAAGGCCCAACCGCATCTTGTTCGCGCCACGCTTGTTCGCCGCTGCCGTCGAACACATAGTCGGTGGAATAATGAATCAACCAAGCATCGATGCGCTTCGCTTCTTCCGCCAACATCCCAGATGCCAGCGCGTTGATGGTGCGCACCAAATCGGGTTCGCTTTCGGCTTTATCGACGGCGGTATGCGCGGCGGCATTGACGATGACATCGGGCGCAACGCGGCGCACCGTTTCTGCCAGCCCGACCAGATTGGTGAAATCGCCGCACAATTCTCTGCTGTCGAAATCTAACGCAATCAACTCACCTAAAGGCGCGAGACTGCGTTGTAATTCCCAACCGACTTGACCACCCTTGCCAAGCAACAGAATTTTCATTTATGCACGTCCGGCGTAATTGGTTTCCACCCAATCGCGATACGCGCCGCTGGTCACACCATTCACCCAAGCGTCGTTATTCAAATACCATTCGACTGTTTTGCGCAGACCCGTTTCAAAAGTTTCTTGCGGTTTCCAACCCAAGTCACGCTCGATTTTGCTGGCATCAATCGCGTAACGCTGATCGTGTCCCGGACGGTCTTTAACGAAGGTGATGAGGTTCGCGTGAGGCGCGTTTTGCGGACGTAATTCATCGAGCGCGGCGCAAATTGCATGTACCACTTCAAGATTGGTTTTTTCGTTCCAACCGCCGATATTGTAAGTCTCGCCTAGCTTGCCTTGATTCATCACCAAGTACAAAGCGCGCGCATGATCTTCAACATACAACCAGTCACGGATATTATCGCCCTTGCCATAAATTGGCAGCGGTTTGCCATTCACCGCATTCAAAATCACCAGCGGAATGAGCTTTTCCGGGAAGTGATACGGGCCGTAATTGTTGGAGCAATTGGTGGTCACCACGGGCAGACCAAACGTGTGATGCCATGCGCGCACTAGGTGATCGGAAGATGCCTTGCTTGCCGAGTAAGGCGAGTTGGGCTCGTATGCGGTTTCTTCCGTGAAAAAACCGTCCGCCCCCAAGCTGCCATACACTTCATCGGTGGAAATATGATGAAATCTAAAGCCGGATTTTTTCTCGCCATCCAACGTATTCCAATAGTTGCGCGCCGCATCCAGCAACGTATAGGTGCCAACAATATTGGTTTGTATAAATGCCGCCGGCCCCGTGATGGAACGATCCACATGCGACTCCGCCGCCAGATGCATAATCGCATCCGGTTGATGCTGCTTAAACACACGCGCCACTTCCGCTGCGTTGCAAATATCCACCTGCTCAAAACAATAACGGGGATCATCGGCGACCGAAATCAGCGATTGCAAATTACCCGCATAAGTCAGGCAATCCAGATTGATGACCGCATCATTCGTATGGTCAATAATATGGCGTACCAAAGCTGAACCGATGAATCCCGCACCGCCCGTGATGATAATTTTCTTCATGATTTCAATAAAAGTATTGTTTCAAAACGGCTCGCATTGTATCAGTTACCATTTGTTACATCTATGGGTAGAACGACCTATATATCCAGCATTAGTGCAAGATAGACGAATAATATCGGCGCAAAAGACGAAGCGTAAAGCTGGGTGCGTAACTGTGACTTGACGACTGTTAAATTAGTATATGATAATATGCCGGTTGATTTC
>JBAVPP010000215.1:0-8134 GCA_049693175.1 Gallionella sp.
CTGCCACCGCTATACGTTCATACATATTGCCTCCTAATGCGCGCCGCCACCCGCTGTCAAATCGGCATCGGCTTGTTGTCGTTAAGATTCAGCCAGCCTTTTAAGGTGCGATAAATCATCCAGCAAAAATCGCCGAACCAAACGGCGAAAGCCAACGGTATACCGATGATGGTCGCAAACAAAACACCGCCGAGTATCGCCCAAAACAGACCATACCAAAACGTGCGTATCTGCCAGCGAAAATGACTTTCCAGCCACGTTCCAGCGACCTCTTCTTTTTTGATGTAATTGATAATCACGCCGATGATGGCGGTGATGAAATAGAAAAAATGCAACGCGTATAAAACGTAAACCGCCAGCGTCAATGACTTCAGCGATTTCATCTGCGCCTCGCCGGGAATGACAATCTCGTTACTCATGGCTTATCCTAAAATCCAAAAATATTTCAGCTTAAAAATTCGCTCAAGCCGCACGCGCATGTTGTACTTCTAATGGATAAGCACCGTTAGCGCGTGCTTCAAGCAATACCACTTCAACCGCACTACCGTCTTCTGCGTAACTTATATGAGTGTTCCAATTTTGCGAAACTTCGCGAGTAATGGGCTTCTCGGATAAGCGAATCACCAAAATGTCATCGTCATCAAAATAAGTGGTGTGCATGATTACCTCCTACAAAACTGCAAAATGGTGCATGACTGTTTTTACCACGACACAATTTTCCAACACCAAAACTGCGCAAATTAAATTGTCATGCCGCGCGGGAAAGTCTTTATACGCCCACAAATGCGTGGCATCTTTATAACGCGTATCGCCAAAATCAATCACTTCCAACAACATCAGGTCACTGACTCCACGCTCATCCATGCGAATTTTCGCATGGATGGAAATCATAACGGGTCGTTGAAAACGCTGACTAAACATACTTATTTAAGAGTTGGTCCACGAATCTTTCAGCGTCACTGTGCGATTGAACACCAATTTTTTTCCGGTCTGATGATCGCGTCGGTCGGTGACAAAATAACCCAAACGTTCAAACTGGTAATGCGTTTCCGGCACGGCATTTTGCACCGCCGCTTCGACCCAAGCCTGCACTACCGTCAAAGACTCAGGATTCAAATAATTGCAAAAATCCACATCTTTATCCGCATCCGGTTCGGCGACGGTGAACAGTCTATCGTACAAACGAATTTCGGCAGGTAACGCATGAGCACGCGACAAAAAGTGAATCACGCCTTTGACCTTGCGACCTTCTGGATTTTTGCCCAGCGTGGCGTGATCGATGCTGCATTTTAATTCGGTGATTTTGCCAGCCGCATCTTTCACGACTTCGTCGCAACGCATCACATAACTGTGGCGTAACCGTATCTCGCCGCCGAGTGTGAGACGCTTCCAACCTTCGGGCGGCACTTCGGCAAAGTCGTCGGCTTCAATCAATAATTCCGAACTAAACGGCACGACGCGTTTGCCGAATTCTGGGTGTTGCGGATGAAAATCCGCCTCGCGCTCACCCGAGCCGTCGGCATTGGTGATCGTGACTTTGAGCGGATTGATAATCGCCATGACACGCGGCGCGCGCGCTTCCAAATCTTCGCGTATCGCACCTTCCATAATCGCCATATCCACGATGTTCTCGCTCTTGGACACGCCCACCCGTTTGGCGAATTCGCGTATGCCTTCCGGCGTGTAGCCGCGTCGGCGCATCCCGCTAATAGTGGGCATACGCGGGTCGTCCCAGCCGCTGACTTTTTTCTCATTCACCAGTTGCAGCAGCTTGCGTTTACTGGTGATGGTGTAATGCAATTCGAGGCGCGAAAATTCATATTGGCGCGGATGACAAGGAATGGTGATGTTGTCCAACACCCAGTCGTATAGTGGTCTGTGGTCTTCAAACTCCAGCGTACAAATCGAATGCGTGATGCCTTCGAGCGCGTCCGAGATGCAATGCGTGTAGTCATACATCGGGTAGATGCACCACTGGTCGCCAGTGCGGATATGGTGCGCGCGACGAATGCGATAAATGACCGGGTCGCGCATATTGAAATTGCTGGAAGCCATGTCTATCTTGGCGCGCAGCACCATCGCACCATCGGCGAATTCGCCTGCTTTCATACGCGCAAACAAGTCCAAATTTTCGGCGGCAGAACGGTCACGGTTCGGACTATTTTTTCCCGCTTGCGTCAGCGTACCGCGATACTCGCGCATCTGCTCCGGCGTGAGATCATCGACGTAGGCCAAGCCTTTGTTGATGAGCTCCACGGCAAAATCATATAGCGCATCGAAATAATCCGATGCCCAACGCACGTTGCCGTTCCACTCAAAACCCAGCCAGCGCACATCGTCCTGTATGGATTGCGCATATTCTTCGCTTTCTTTTTCGGGATTGGTATCGTCGAAACGCAGATTGCACAAGCCGTGGTAATCCTGCGCCAACCCGAAGTTCAGGCAGATGGATTTGGCGTGACCGACGTGCAAATAGCCATTCGGCTCGGGCGGGAAGCGCGTGATGATGCGGGTGTGTTTGCCGCTGGCGAGATCGCCATCGATAATGCTGCGGATGAAATTGGAAACGACAGGTTGACTGCTCATGCTGGACTCTTTATCGCGTTAGGCGCGGTTAATAACAAGCGGCGGATTTTACCCGAAAATATTTACCGAATCCGGGCATAGTAAAGTTCCCGCTTATATATTGTGAAACAAGGCCGGTTATTTGATAGAATCCGCACGTTCGAATTAACCCGCGCAAGCTTGCGCGTTTCAGGAAACTAAACATTCTATGAATATGCTTAACCGTATCCATACCTTATTATTCGCCAGCGCGGTGCTACTCACCTGCGCGGTCGCTCATGCCGATGATTTGCAAGATGCCAATAAACTTTTCAAGCAGGGTCAACAAGCTCAGGCGATGGAAAAGGTCAATAATTATTTGGCAAGCAAACCCAAAGACGCGCAAGGTCGTTTTTTGAAAGGTCTGATTCTGACCGAGCAAAACAAACCCAATGATGCAATCAAAGTATTTTCTGATCTGACCGTAGACTACCCTGACCTGCCGGAACCTTACAACAATCTTGCCGTGTTATACGCGGGACAAGGCCAGTACGAAAAAGCCAAACAATCATTGGAACTGGCGATACGCACGCATCCTAGCTACGCCACTGCGCACGAAAATCTGGGCGACATTTACGCCAAGATGGCAAGCCAAGCCTATGACCGCGCGCTGCAATTAGACAAGGGCAACACAGCAACGCAAACCAAGCTGGCGATGATACAAGATTTGTTCTCCGGCAATTCACGTCCGAAAGCCAGCACAACTCGCCCAGCCGCGACTCAAGTTGCAACAGCGAACGAGACTACCGCCGCACCAACCAATACCGCACCACCCGCTGCACAAGCCGTAACATCGGCGGCGAGCAAGCCTGCCGCTAATGTCGCAGCAGCGAAAAACTCTGGCGGTGACGACAGCGATGCGGTGGTAAAAAGTGTGCATGAATGGGCGGCAGCTTGGTCGTCCAAAAACGTGAATAAATATCTTGCGCATTACGCGGATGACTTTCATCCCGCTGATGGCGAAAGCCGCAGCGCGTGGGCGGAAACCCGCCGCGAGCGCATTAACGCGCCCAAATCTATCCACGTGAGTTTGAGTGATGTGACGGTAAAATTCAGCGACAGCAATCATGCGACCGCGCACTTTAGACAGGCTTATCAAGCCAGCCATTTGCATACATCCAGCGGTAAAACTTTGTCGCTGGTAAACGTCAACGGCAAGTGGTTAATTCAGGAAGAACGTACCAAGTAAGCCATGCGCATACGTCTAATTTCCACACTCGTACTAAGTTGCTTTTTGGGCACGGCATACGCCGCCCCCGATCAGCAAAGCAGCGAAGCGCAACTCACCAAAAGTTTGCAAGCCATTAGTAACAATCGTTTGGATGTCGCGCTCAATGAAGTGGACAGCCTATTACGCGCCAACCCGAATTTCCGCCTGGCGCAATTGGTCAAAGGCGATTTGCTCATGGCGCGCGCCGGCGCAATCAATAGTTTTGGCAATGCCGCGAATGCGCCGCGCGATAAGATTCAAGACTTGCGCGATGAGGCACGGGTACGTTTGCAGCGTATGCAAGCTCTGCCTGCCGATAAACAAGCACCGCGTTTCTTGTGGCAACTCGACGCGACGCAAAAATACGCGCTGGTGGTGGACACCAGCCGCTCAACACTTTTCGTGTACGAAAACGTCAACGGTCAAGCGCGTTATGTCACCGACTACTACGTGACCATAGGCAAACTTGGCACGGAAAAAGTGGCGGCGGGCGATCAGCGCACACCCATAGGCGTGTACTTCATCAAAGCGGAATTACCCAAAAACCAACTGTCCGACACTTACGGCAGCGGCGCGTTTCCACTGAGTTATCCGAATGAATGGGACAGAAAAAATAATCGCACCGGGCAAGGCATCTGGCTGCATGGCACGCCCAGCGACACTTACAGCCGACCACCCCGCGCCAGCAACGGCTGCGTGGTGTTGTCCAATGATAATCTCGACAAGCTCGCACCATATTTGCAAGTCGGTGTCACGCCTGTGATTATCACCAATCACATGGAAACTGAAAGCGCGCAGGACGATGGCGACCGCGATGCGCTGCGCGCCGAAATCGAGCAATGGCGCAAAGATTGGAGCAGTCTGGATACGGAAGCCTATCTCAAACATTACTCGGCGAATTTCTCCAGCGACAACCAGAATTTCGCGGCATGGGCCAACCAGAAACGCTTGGTCAATTCTGGCAAGAGTTGGGTCAAAGTTGATGTGGCGGGAGTCAGCATGTTCACCTATCCCGAGCAACCCGATATGGTGGTGGTCAATTTCGATCAGGATTACACCAGCAGCAATTTGGCAAACCGCATGAAAAAACGCCAGTATTGGATCAAACAAAATAATCAGTGGAAAATCATTTACGAAGGTGGCGCATGAAAAAATTTATCGTTTTATTTTTAACCCTCGCGCTGTGCGCGGTATCCCCGTTTTCTTACTCACAAACTAAAGGCAAATCCACCATGGTAAAACTCCATACCAACCAAGGCATAATCACAATTCAACTCGACGCGGAAAAAGCCCCGCAGACCGTCGCGAACTTTCTCGACTATGTGAACAGCGGCTTTTACAGCAACACCATTTTTCATCGTGTGATTCCAAATTTTATGATTCAAGGCGGCGGCTTTGAAGCAGGACTCAAGCAAAAAACCACCAAGTCGCCTATCAAAAATGAAGCCGCGAATGGGCTGAAGAATGACAAATACACCATCGCGATGGCGCGTACCGGTGATCCGCATTCTGCCACCGCGCAGTTCTTCATCAACACCAAAAACAACAGTTTCCTTGACTACCCCGGACAAGACGGCTGGGGCTATTGCGTGTTTGGCAAAGTCGTTGAAGGTATGGAGGTAGTCGATGCCATAGGCAAAGTACAGACCGGCTTCAGCAACGGTATGCAAGACGTGCCTAAACAAGATGTCATCATCACCAGCGCGGAAATCGTTAAATAGGATTTTGGGACTGGGATTTAGGATTTAGTGAACAGCAGAGCAGCGGCTTTCCCAAATCCTAATTCCAAAATCCGAATTCCTGCCGTGCCACACACTCTCTTCATTTCCGACTTACATCTAAGTGCCGACCATGCCGATAGCATGGCGGCATTTCGGCGTTTTATAAACGACTTTGCACCACACGCCGAACGACTTTACATCCTCGGCGACTTGTTTGAATATTGGGCGGGCGACGACGATAGTGACGATATTTTTCACGCCGAAGTTATCAAACTATTGCGTGGTTTAAGCGCGCAGCAAACGCAAGTTTTTATTCTGCACGGCAATCGTGATTTATTGATGGGCGACACACTTGCCGCCGCCTGTCATGCGCAACTTTTAACCGAGCCTACACTGATAAATTTATACGGCACACCGACGCTGCTCAGTCACGGCGACACGCTGTGTACCGACGATGCAGCGTATCAAACCTTCCGCCAACATGTGCATAGCACCGCTTTCCAAAAAGATTTTCTCGCCCAACCACTAGCCGCGCGCAAAGCCTACATCGAACAATTGCGCCGCCGTAGCGACACCGAAAAGCAATATAAAAGCATGTCCATCATGGATGTGAATGCCGATGCGGTCGCGGCGATGTTGCGCGACCATCACTACCCGCAACTCATCCACGGCCACACTCACCGCCCGAATCGCCACGAACATGTTGTCGATGGCAAGCTTTGTGTGCGTTGGGTTCTGGGTGATTGGGGAGCGCAGGGAAATGCATTGCGCTGCGATGCAAACGGCTGCGCGGTGCTAAAGATTTAAGCTGATTATTCCCTCCCCTTTTTCAGGGGGGAGGAATTTAACGAAACCGATCCACCGCTTGTTCCACTCTATCCACCGCGATAATTTCGATGCCGTCTATTTTGTGTTTGGGCGCATTGGCTTTGGGGATAATGGCATGGGTAAATCCCAACTTCGCCGCTTCGCGTAATCGTTCCTGACCGCGCTGCACGGGACGCACTTCGCCCGCCAGTCCGACCTCGCCGAACACCACTAATTTTTCGGGCAACGGTCGATTGCGCAAGCTCGACACCATCGCCAATATCACCGCCAAGTCCGCACCCGGCTCGGTGATTTTCACACCACCCACCGCGTTGATAAACACGTCTTGGTCGTAGCACGCGATGCCCGCATGGCGGTGCAGCACTGCCAACAACATCGCCAGACGATTCTGCTCTAGCCCTAACGAAAGACGTTTCACATTCGGCGAGTGCGCTTCGTCGAGCAAAGCTTGTATCTCCACCAACAGCGGACGCGTACCTTCCTGCGTCACCATCACACACGAACCCGCGACTTGCTCGCCGTGTTGCGAAAGAAACATCGCGGAAGGATTGCTCACCTCGCGCAAGCCCTTTTCCGTCATGGCAAAAACGCCCAATTCATTCACCGCGCCGAAGCGATTTTTGAACGCGCGTATCAAGCGAAAACTGGAATGCGTGTCACCTTCAAAATACAACACGGTATCGACGATATGTTCCAGCACACGCGGCCCGGCCAGCGCGCCTTCTTTGGTAACGTGACCAACCAAAATGATGGTGATGTTCTGACTTTTGGCGATGCGCGTGAGTTGCGCCGCGCATTCGCGCACCTGTGCCACCGAACCCGGTGCGCTGGTGAGTTGATCGGAATATACGGTTTGTATCGAATCAATGACAACGATATCGGGTTTGTCCGCCGCGATGGTCGCTTGGATTTTTTCCAGTTGTATCTCCGGCAGCAAACGCAAATTGCGCGCGTCCAACGACAGGCGTTTGGCGCGCAACGCAATCTGTTGCGCAGATTCTTCGCCGCTCACATACAAGGTGTTTTGTTGTTGCGAAAGATGCGCCAACACTTGCAGCAACAGCGTGGATTTGCCTATACCCGGATCGCCGCCGATAAGCACTACCGCGCCCGATACAATGCCGCCGCCTAGCACACGATCAAATTCCGCAATGCCAGTCGGTGTGCGCGGCACTTCCGCCGCTTCCACCTCCGACAACAATTGCACCTTGCCGCTCGCCGCCAGCGCGCTAAAACGATTGCCACCTTTTACTGTCGCTTCCGCGACGGACTCAATCAGCGTGTTCCACTCCATACAATGCGGACACTGTCCCTGCCACTTGGGCGATTGTCCGCCGCACTCGGTACAGGAATAAATCGTTTTTGTTTTTGCCATTCCGTCTTCCTATCTTTGCAAATTTTATTCCGCAATCACATGCTCGATGCGCCGGTCGGGGATTAGCCACATGATGGCGACCAACACATAGATAGCACCGGCTATCCATTGATACCAGAACGCCGTCGGGATCGCGATGAGATAAAGCAACTGCGACAACTTACCTTTGCGGTCGCTGCCTATCGCCTTGTTGAGCAGCGCGTCCTCGCAACCATGTGACGCGATGATTGCCTGTTGCAAGATCAAATACGCGATGCCCGCCATGAACAACACGCCGCCATACAACGCGACCGGTAACGCGGAAAAATGATTCTCGCCCATCCAGCCCGTCACGAATGGTATCAGCGACAGCCAAAACAGCAGATGCAAATTCGCCCACAAGATGCCGCCGCTGAC
>JBAVPP010000216.1:0-3369 GCA_049693175.1 Gallionella sp.
CAACGCACTACCGGATGTGCTGATTATTCCTATGACCAGCATCGCGGAATTAACGCCCATGCTCGCGCTATATTTTGATGAAGCATTCGCGCAGCGTTGCGGTCGGCAAGCGGCTGTGGACAGACTGGCGGAATACTTTTTGGTGCTGTTGTTGCGTCACACCGTGGAGACCAAAATCCTCACGACCGGCATACTCGCTGGGCTCGCGGACGCGCGACTGGCTAAGGCAATTACCGCTATGCACGAACGTCCTGAACACGTTTGGTCATTGGAAGAATTGGCGCATACCGCCGATATGTCGCGGGCGCGATTCGCTGTCGTTTTTCGCGAGACGGTGGGCACAACTCCGCTGGATTATTTGACCGATTGGCGCGTCAGCGTTGCGCAAACTTTACTCAAGAGTGGCAAACCGCTCAAACTCGTTGCACCTGCGGTAGGCTACAGTCATCCTATCGCGTTGACGCGCGTGTTCACCAAGCGCATGGGCTTGTCACCCAAGGCTTGGTTGGATGAACGCAAGGTGGTCGCATAAAAATTATCCGCGCGGATGATGCTGGTGATGCAATTCTTTGAGGCGTTGGCGGGCGACGTGGGTGTAGATTTGCGTGGTGGAAATGTCGGTGTGGCCGAGCAACATTTGCACCACGCGCAGGTCGGCTCCGTGATTGAGTAAATGCGTGGCGAAAGCGTGGCGTAGTGTATGTGGCGACAACACAGTTTGCAGTCCACTTTGCCGCGCATATTTTTTGATTAAGTACCAAAACATTTGGCGTGTCATGGCCTCGGCGCGATGGGTTACGAACAGCTTGTCGCAAGTTTTTCTGTCCAGTAACAGCGGGCGGCTAGCGGCGAGATAATGCACTACCCAATCCAGCGCGACTTCGCCTAATGGCACGAGCCGTTCTTTGCTGCCTTTGCCCATCACGCGCACCACACCCATATCCATGCTCACTTGCGTGACGCGCAAGGTGACGAGTTCGGACACGCGCAAGCCGGTGGCATACAGCACTTCCAGCATAGTGCGGTCGCGTAATCCCAACGGTGTTTGCGTGTCGGCCGCGTTTAATAATAATTCGACATCGGCCTCAGAAAGGGTTTTGGGTAGAGTGCGCGGCAGCTTGGGCGTGTCGATTTGTAAGGTGGGATCAACGCTGATTTTGTTCTGTCGTAATAGATAGCGAAACAAGCGTTTCAGGCTGGAAATATTGCGCCCCGTCGAACTGGCTTGGGCTTTTTGTTCGAGCAACAAATATCCCAGATAGCTTTGTATATCGGCTTGTGTGGTGTCCAACAAAACTTTGCCGGTCAGGGCTTGTAGCCAGTTGGCGAATTTATTTAAGTCGCGTCGATAACTGTCCAGCGTGTTGCGTGACAGCCCATCTTCCAGCCACAGCGCGTCAAAAAATTCGTCTAGGAATTCGGTGTTATTCACTTCATTTTCAACATATCAAGAGATAAAGTTTTTGGTTTTTTACCCCCACCCCAACCCTCTCCCTGCAAGGGCGAGGGAGCACCTTGTTCGTGCGCCAACAGCCAGCGTTTAATGTCCAATTCATCACCCTCCGCATGGCGCATAAAGCCACCTAAACCGGTTTTGCTGACCACGCGATGGCAAGGAATAATCAGTGCGATGGGATTCGCGCCACAGGCCTGTCCGACGGCTTGCGATGCCGAACCTAGCTCTTTTGCCAGCTCGCCATACTGCCGTGTTGCACCGCGCGGAATCGCCAACAAGGCGCGCCAAACTTTTTGCTGATGAGCTGTGCCGTGCGGTGCGAGCGGCACATCGAATACCGTGTCGGGATTGCGCAAATAGTCGCGTAATTGTGCGCACACTTGTTCGGCAATTTTATTCGTCGCGGCTTGTGCCGCAATACTCAATGGCAAAAAATCCAAACCGAGCAACGCCTCATCGCTGCAACGAATTCCCAGCATGGCAAAAGGCGTTTTGAGGATGGCTTGATAATTTTTCATGCGCTGATTTTACCGTATGCGGGCAATAAAAAACGGGAGCCGTAGCTCCCGTTTTTGTCGTACCGAAAAACCTATCGCGATTAAGCGCGCACTGCCAGCTTCTCTTTGATACGAGCCGACTTGCCTGAACGTTCGCGCAAGTAGTACAACTTGGCGCGACGTACCGAACCGCGACGTTTCACTTCGATAGAAGCGATGATGGGTGAGTAAGTTTGGAAAGTACGTTCCACGCCTTCACCGGATGAAATCTTACGCACGATGAATGCGGAGTTCAAACCACGATTGCGTTTAGCGATGACCACGCCTTCAAAAGCCTGAACGCGCTTGCGTTCGCCTTCGACCACGTTGACGTTCACGATGACTGTGTCGCCAGGTGCGAATGCAGGAATGGTTTTACCCAAACGTGCGATTTCTTCTTGTTCCAGTTGTGCGATTAAATCCATTTTGCTACTCCTTAGTTATCGGAACTTGTTCCTTCTCATAAGCATCCTGAAATGATTTAAGAAGCCGAGCTTCCTCTTTAGTCAAGTCACGTTCAGCCAATAAATCCGGTCTGCGCAACCACGTTCTGCCCAACGACTGCTGAAGCCGCCAGCGTCTGATGTCCGCATGATTGCCAGACAACAACACCGGGGGCACGGCTTCACCATTAAACACTTCGGGACGGGTGTAGTGCGGGCAGTCCAACAAGCCATCCGCAAACGAATCCTGTTCGGCGGATTCCGCATCGCCCAACACGCCGGGCAATTGCCGAACCAAGCTATCCACCAACACCATCGCCGCCAATTCACCACCGGACAACACATAATCGCCGATGGAGATTTCTTCATCCACATATTGGCGTATCAGGCGTTCATCCACGCCCTCGTAACGACCTGCCAATAACACCAAACCTTCGTCCGGTTTTGCTACCAATTCTTTGACCACACTTTGACTGAGCGGTCGGCCTTGCGGTGATAAATACACCACGCGACTTTTTTTTATTCCACCTGCGGCCTGTCGCTGCTTGGCTGCGATTATCGCGCCACTCAACGGTTCGCCCAACATCACCATGCCCGGCCCACCGCCATAAGGCCTGTCGTCTATGGTGCGGTAATTGTCGCTCGTGAAATCACGCGGATTCCATGTCTTCAATTCGTAATACCCTTGTTCCGCTGCCCGTCGCGTGATGCCATATTGCGTCAGCGCATCGAACATTTCGGGAAACAAGGTGATGATGTCGAATTTCACTTCAAGTAGTCCGCTGCCCAATCCACCGTGATGCTTTTATTTTTCACATCCACGCGCTTAATTGCACTCGCTACGAACGGAATCAAAATCTGTCCGCTCTCGCCGTTGACCATCAGCACTTGATTCGCGCCGGTCTCCAGCAATTGTTCCACCACGCCCAGATTT
>JBAVPP010000217.1:0-7402 GCA_049693175.1 Gallionella sp.
GGCTTGTTGCGTGTAAATATCATTTTGTTGTTGCCACAGCATCACCTGCGCTTGTTCGCGCTGCCAAACAAACCACAAGTGCAACAACAATCGCGCCGCCTCATGGTGCGCGTCGCCCAACGCAAAATCCGCACGAGCCACATTCGCCGCGCCGATGTCGTGGTCGATGTTTGCCTTGTTTGGCAAGCGCAGCGGGCGCTCCAGCGCGACATCCCATTCTTGCAGTTTTTGCTCTGTGTTCACGACCTGTCGTTGCGCCGAACCGGCGCGCAGATTGAATTCGTAATTACCGCTATTCCATTTGTTTTGATTGGCAAGCTCCAAGCGCAAACCGCTTTGCGCATTTAACACCAGCAAGTGATTATCCAGTGCGGAATTAACTTGTGCCATCGGCGGCAAATCAGATGTGATGATTTCGCCAGCCGATGCTACATTGCCCAACATCGCCACGATAAAAAGTGAGCCGCACACTTTCCACTTTCCACTTTCCATTGCGCTACTCACGCCAGCCTCCCGAACTCAATAACGGGCGTAATCCAATAGGCAATTTCATGGTTGGGTTCGGCGCGCTTGAGATGCGCGATAAGCTCCCGTGCATCATCAAGATTCATCACGCTGACGATTTGCACGCGCTGCGATCTGCCGCGCACCTGCTCCAGCATACTGGGCAATTTTTCTTTCTGGCTGCCGCCTTCGTTGCGTGTCAAAGCGAATCCGCGTACCCACTCCGGGTGTTCCAACAGATGGTCGACCAGACGTTCTTCCAAGGAACGATGACAAATAAGTGTCAAACTGCAATTCATTTCACGCATGAGATTTCCCCACAGCAGCGATGCCGAAGCGACGGTATAAAATCGGTAGTACAAACAAGGTCAACAAAGTGGAGCTGGTCAAACCGCCTATCACCACAATCGCCAGCGGGCGTTGTATTTCCGAGCCCGGTCCGCTGGCGAACAACACCGGTAACAGTCCAAACGCGGTGATGCTGGCAGTCATCAGCACCGGGCGCAATCTGCGTTTCGCCCCCTCAAAAACAACTTCGGTAATGGGCATTTTTTCGGCATGGAGTTGATTGAAATACGACACCATCACCACACCGTTAAGCACCGCGATACCAAGCAGCGCGATGAATCCGACCGACGCGGGAACAGACATATATTCGCCGCTCACCCACAAGGCGATGACCCCACCGATAAGCGCGAATGGCACATTGGTCAACACTAAAGTCGCTTGGCGCACCGAGCCGAAAGTCGCAAACAACAGCATGAAAATCATGCCCAATGCAACCGGCACCACCACAGTCAGGCGTGCTGCCGCGCGTTGTTGATTCTCAAATTGTCCGCCCCAAGTTAAGCGATAGCCTTCGGGTAATTTGATTTGTGCCGCAACCGCTTTTTTGGCTTCCTCGACGAAGCCCACCAAGTCACGCTCACGCACATTGCTTTGCACCACCACCATGCGCTGCCCATTTTCTCGATCGACTTTCACCGGACCGTCGACGCGTTCCAGTTTTGCCACGACCGACAGTGGCACGCTTTGCCCGTTTGCTAACGGCAAAGTCAGCGCGGCGAACAACGCCGGAGATTGCTGCACGTCGGCTTCGCCGCGCATGATGAGCGGAGTGCGCCTACCCTCTTCGATGACCGTGCCGAGTTGTTGTCCTTCAATTTGGCTGCGCAAAGTATTGCTGATGTCATCCACGCTCAAACCCAAACGCCCCGCCGCGAGCCGGTCTATCGCCACGCGATAGTATTGCACGCCGCTATTTTTTACCGTGTAGGCATCGACACTACCTTTGATACCGTCCAACACTTTGACCATTTGCTCGGCAATGTCGTTAAGTTTATTCAAATCCGAGCCGAAAATTTTGACCGCGATGTCGCCGCGCGCGCCGGTCAACATTTCCGACACACGCATCGCAATCGGCTGGGTAAAACTGAATTCCACGCCCGGAAAATCTTCCATCACTTTACGCACCGCATCGACGATGGCGGTTTTATTTTTGCTGTGCCATTCCGCCTGCGGTTTGAGCACCAAAAAGTTATCGGTCTCGTTTAGCCCCATCGGATCCAGACCCAGTTCATCCGCACCGGCACGCGACACCGCGCCTTTAATTTCCGGCACAGCTTTGAGTATCGCTTGCTGGATGCGCTGATCAATTTCCGCGCTTTGCGCCAGACTAATGGAAGGTAATTTCGTCACTTGCATGATGAGGTCGCCCTCGTCCATCTCCGGCATAAAGGCTTTGCCAATAAGGGTGTATATGCCACCGGCAACTAGCAGCATCGTCACCGCCGCGATGATGACCACGCGCTCTTTTGCCAATGCGATGCGCAACAAAGGTACATAAACCGCCATCACTTTGCGTACCAGCCAAGGCTCGCCGTGATCGCCTTCTTTGAGTAAAAACGAGGCCAGCATGGGCACAATAGTCAACGACAAAATCAGCGATCCCGCCAGCGCGAACACGATGGTCAACGCGACCGGAATAAATAATTTCCCTTCCAATCCTTGCAGGGTCATCAAGGGCAAAAATACGATGATAATAATGACCACCCCCGCCGCGACCGGCGTGACCACTTCTTTCACGGCGCGATAAATGACATGCAAATGCGGAATGTGCGAGCGTTTATGCGCGAGGTGATTGATGATATTTTCCACCACCACCACCGCGCCATCCACCAGCATACCAATGGCAATCGCCAAGCCGCCCAAGCTCATCAGATTTGCCGACATGCCGAATTGCTGCATCAAAATAAACGTGATGAGTACCGCCATCGGAAGCGTTAGCGCGACCACCACCGCCGCGCGCAAATTTCCCAAAAATAACACCAGTAAAACCACGACCAACACAATCGCTTCCATCAATGCTTTGGACACTGTGCCCACCGCGCGCTCGACCAGACTGCCCCGGTCATAAAAAACTTTGGTGGTCACGCCCTTGGGTAAAGTGGGCGCAAGTTCAGCCAATTTTTCGCGCACACCATTCACGACTTTTTGCGCGTTCGCGCCGCGCAAGCCCAACACCAGCCCTTCCACCGCTTCGCCTTTGCCGTCTTTGCTGACCACGCCATAGCGCGTCAGACTGCCGATGCGAACGATAGCCACATCGCTCACGCGTATCGGGTTGCCACCGGGGCTGGCAATCACGATGTTGCGCACGTCTTGCAGATTTTTGATGCTGCCTTCGGCGCGCACCAGCAGGGCTTCATCGCCGTCGTTGATACGTCCCGCGCCATCGTTGCGATTGTTCGCTTGCACCGCTTGTTGCAACATGGCAAATGACAAATTGCGCGCCGCCAAGGCGGTGTGATCCGGCACGATTTCAAAGCTGCGCGCCAGACCACCTAATGAATTCACATCCGCGACACCGGGTAAAGTTCGCAACGCCGGGCGTATGGTCCAATCCAAAATCGTGCGGCGTTGTTCCAGCGAAATATTCTCGCCTTCCACCGTGAACATAAACATTTCGCCCAGCGGCGTGGTGATAGGCGCGAGTCCGCCGCTGATGTTGGCGGGCAGATCGCGCAACGCGTTGTTCAAACGTTCCGCCACTTGCTGACGCGCCCAATAAATATCGGTGCTATCGGTGAAATCTATGGTGATATCGGCGATGGCGTATTTGGAAATCGAGCGCATCACGCGCTGATTCGGGATACCCAACATTTCCAGTTCGATAGGCGTGACGATGCGCGCCTCGACTTCTTCCGGGGTCATGCCCGGTGCTTTCATAATGAGTTTGACTTGCGTCGAGGAAACATCGGGAAACGCGTCTATCGGCAAGTCGCGGAATGCCACGATACCCGCACCGATGACCAGCAACGCGAGTGCCAAAACCAGCAAACGTTGGGTCAGAGAAAATTCAACCAGCTTGGATAACATTATTGCGTCCCGCCTATGCCCATCAGGCTGGACTTCAGCGCGGACACGCCGCGCACCGCGATTTTTTCATCACCTTTAAGATTGCCTGTAATCACGCTGTTTTGCGCGCCCTCGTTTTTCAACACCACGTTTTGCGCGTGAAATCCTTTAGCCGTGACCACGAAAATCAGTGCCTGCCCATCCACTCGCACCAGCGCGGTATTGGGTATTTCCCATTGCGCCGCGCCGCCGCTCACATCGGTAGCGATACTGACCTCAACAAACTGGTTGGGATGCAAATTCTCCGCACCGTGTGTGATATTGCCGCGCAATAAAATACTTTGATTGCTGCCCGTCAGGCCGCGTCCAATCGCGGTCAACTTACCACTCGCGTTGAATGCCGGGATGGTAATGGTCGCACCAACTTTAAGATCGCGCGTCATCGCGGCAGACACTTGTATTTCCAATGCCAAGGGATCAAGTTTGGCGATTTTGAAGATTTGCACCGCCGCATCCAAACGCTGCCCGGCACTTGCCGATTTTTCCAATATCACGCCGTCCATCGGCGCGGTCATGGCAAAGCTGCCGGACAATATATTGCCGGCTTGCAGTTTGGCCAAAGCCGCATCGCTCATGCCCGATACGCGCAATAATTGTTTGCGTTCCGCCAATGCCGCCGCCGCTTCCAGAGCCGCGCCCTTGGTTGCACGGTAACGGCTTTCGGCGATGATGCCATCTTTGAATAAAGCCTCGTCGCGGCTCAGATTATCTTTTGCCAATTGCGCTTGCACACTGGCTTGCACATAACCGCGTTGCGCTTCCGCGTAAGCCGGGCTTTGCAAGGTCGCCATGATTTGGCCTTTTTTCACGCTGTCGCCCACGCCCACCAGCGTTTGTTCGACCAATCCCGGCAAGGGCGAACTCATCACAAATAATTGATTGCCCGGCACTACCACTTGAGCGGGCAATCCCGATACTTCCCCCGAAGATTTGTTTGGTAACGAGGCAGTTACAATGCCCAGCGTCTGTATCTGTTGTGACGATAACGCCACCTCGGATGCGGCCTGTGCCGATGTTGCGAACGCGACCAACAACAGTCCGAATGAATTCATAAAAATTTTCATGCCAGCTCCGGGATATGCAAAACATCGGTGGGAATAACAAAGAAAATCCTGCAACAAAGAAATGCAAAAGGAAGATCAGACATAATGATAGCCGGGAAGTTTTCAGTTATTCGGTGGTATTGTCGCCGGTGCTCAAACTGAGAAGCGTGAACACCGCCCCAAGCAAGACCGGCTTATGTTCAGATAGTTCCCCGAAACTTTAATTGTGTTTGCAACGCCCACAGCACATGCTCGCGCACCAATTCGGCGGGATGATGCTCACGCAATCGTAAGGCAGCGATGATGCTCGGATGCGGCGGCGCGTTGCCCAAGGCGACCGCGAGGTTGCGCAGCCATTGTTCATGGCCGATACGATAGATGGCACTGCCTGCCAAGCGCGTGTTGAAATCATTTTCGTCCCACAAAAATAATTCCAGCAACGACACATCATCGAGTCTGTGGCGTACCGCGAAATCCGGCTCGACTGTGGTTTGCGCATAGCTGTTCCACGGACACACCGACTGGCAATCGTCGCAACCGTATATACGGTTTCCGATTAGTGGACGCAACTCAATCGGAATACTGCCCTTGAACTCGATGGTCAAATAGGAAATACAACGGCGCGCGTCCAGCTGGTACGGCGCGATAATGGCTTGCGTCGGACAAATTTCGATACAGCGCGCACATGTTCCGCAATGTTCGCTGTGCGGCGCATCGGCAGGCAGCGGCAGATTGATATAAATCTCGCCCAGAAAAAACCACGAGCCATGTTCACGATTCAACAACAAAGTATGTTTGCCGCGCCAGCCTAATTGCGTCTTGCGTGCCAGCGCGACTTCCATGACGGGCGCGCTATCGGTGAACACGCGCCCCTCAAATCCGGCTACTTCACCGCGTATTTTGTCCGCGAGTTTTGCCAGACGATTGCGCATCACCTTGTGGTAATCGCGTCCCAAAGCGTAGCGCGAAATGAAGGCGCGTTCGCCGTTTTTCAAAACTGCCCAACTGTCTTGTGCATCCGGCGGCAGATAATTCATACGCACGGAGACCACGCTTAAAGTACCCGGCACGAGTTCGGCGGGACGGCTGCGTTTTGTGCCATGTTTTGCCATATAATCCAGCTCGCCGTGCAGACCGTTAGCCAGCCATTGCAGCAGCCCCTGTTCGGCATCGCTCAATTCGGTGTCACTAAAACCCACCGACTGAAAACCCAGTTCGGTAGCCCACCCGTGTATTTGTTGCTTGAGCGCGGTGAAATTTGTTTGTTGAGGAAAATCGATTTGCATAGTGCCGATGATAGCGGAATCCCCCTCACTCTCGCCGATGAAAATGCGACGCTCGCTTACGCCCGTCGTTTGTCGGAAATTGTGCGTCCCGGCATGGTGATTTATTTGCACGGCGACCTTGGTGCGGGCAAAACAACTTTGGTGCGCGGCATACTCAACGCACTAGGCCACGACGGACGCGTAAAAAGTCCAACCTACACCTTGCTTGAACCCTATTCGATAGGCGAGTGGGAATTGCGCCATTTTGATTTGTATCGTCTGAACAGTCCCGAAGAATGGAGTGGCGCGGGCTTTGATGACGAGGTCGATGGCAACAATATTTTGTTGATTGAATGGCCGGAACAAGCCGCCGCTTACTTACCACCCGCCGATCTTGAAATACGTTTAGTCATCTTAACCAGCGGACGTGCCGTGACACTCATCGCCAACAGCAAACTGGGTAAACAATGCTTAACGCAATTACCAAACTGATCGCACTCGCCGCTTTATTTTGGGCGTGCTCTGCCGAGGCTGGCATGGCCATCAGCTCGACGCGCATTTGGCCGGCGCAAGACTACACACGCTTGACGCTGGAGTCCAAACAGGCGATACGTCACAACATGTTTTCCATCAGCAATCCCAATCGCCTGGTGGTCGATTTGGAAGATGTCGAAATCAATGACACGCTCAATCAGCTCATCAGCAAAATCGGCACAGAAGACCCTTATGTGAAAAGCGTGCGCATTGGCCGCTTCAAGCCCGGCATTGTGCGTTTGGTATTCGATCTGAAAGCCGACATCAAACCGCAGTTGTTCGACCTTAAACCCGTGGGCGAATATGAGTATCGCATGGTACTGGACATCTATCCGTCGCACCCGGTCGATCCGCTGATGGCATTACTCGAACCCGCCTCAGCCGTGCCCGCCAGCGGTGTTCCTGTCGCTTCAGAATCGATTCCCAGCGTGACTTCTGCCGTGGTGATTGCGCCGCCGCTGCTTACCGCCAAACCTGCCACATCCGGCACGCCGGAATTACGCTCGCGTACGTTGATTATCGCCATCGATGCGGGGCATGGCGGCGAAGACCCCGGTGCGCATGGCCGTGCCGGTACACACGAAAAAGATGTGACGCTGGCCATCGCGCGCAAAGTTAAAGCACTGGTGGATGACACGC